>JAYTEI010000288.1:0-3026 GCA_043735445.1 Akkermansiaceae bacterium
TCCATCGAGGATCCGGCGTATTTGGGCGACGGCTACGAGTTCGGCAAGCTGCTCGCGGAAAACAATCTGGGCTGCGTGTCCGGTGCCGGAAGCTCCGGCATCATGGGCGAAGTCGTCCGCGGCTCGGTCGAGGCCGGCGGCTGGACTGGCGGCTCCAATGTCCCTCACATCATCGAACTCGAAGGCCTTCCCGTCGGCCTCTCCAGCTTCTGGCTCAAGCCGGACATTTACACCCGCATGGAAATCATGATTC
Organism: Akkermansiaceae bacterium; assembly: GCA_043735445.1. GTDB lineage: Bacteria > Verrucomicrobiota > Verrucomicrobiia > Verrucomicrobiales > Akkermansiaceae > Luteolibacter. The sequence continues at coordinate 254 of JAYTEI010000288.1, forward strand.
AGCACTCGGACGCCTTCGTCATTTTTCCCGGAGGATCCGGAACCGTGCAGGAAATGCTCGCGCTGATGATTTTCAAACACCAAGCCCACCCGTCAATGACCGGCAAGCCCGTGATCATCTTCAATCGCAAGGACGCGAAAGGCCGCCATTTCTGGACCCCGCTCATCGAAATGCTCGGAACCTGGTGTTACGACGGTGAGTTCATCGTGGTTGACGAGCTCAACGACTTGATCCCGACCGTCCGGAAACTCGTGGTCCCGCCGAAGACCGCCGTGGCTTAGATTCCGCTTCAAGGAGGGGCGATCTCCGAATCGCCCAAGCCCATGAATCGCCAATGAAACGAGGCGGACCGCTGCCAATTGTCTCCCATGGACTACGGCGATTCGGAGATAGCTGCTCCTTGTCGAGCGCCTTTAGCCATCGTTAACCCTGAAAACCAGGTCGCGCGGCTTGCAAGCGTGGCCAATGGTTCGTTAGGCTGCCGCATCGTGAACGTCGGAATCCTCGTCAACCCCCACAAGCCTGGCTCGCTTCCCACCCTTCACGCCCTCCGCGCCGTCCTAAAGTCCCATGGCTGCACCACCGTGCTGGACGAGGACACCGCCCGTCTCGCCGCGGAAAGTGGCGGCATCCCGGCGGCGGAGTTTTCCAAACACGTGGATATCGCCGCAGTGCTCGGCGGCGACGGCACCATGCTTCACGCGCTATCGAAGCTCGGCAACTTTGAAAAACCCGTCGCCGGAATCAACATCGGCACCCTCGGATTTCTTACCAGTTGCACCGACGTCGAGCTCGACGTGTTCGCCTCTGCCATCGCGGAAGGAAGATTCACCACCAGCGTCCGCACCTTGTTAGAGGCAACCGTGCACCGCTTGGGAAAACCGCCGGAATCCTTCATCGCCCTCAACGAGGTCACTCTCGCCCGCGGCGACACCGGTCGTCTCATTTCATTGCGGGCTCTCGTCAATGGAGACCTGCTCAACGACTACCGCGCCGACGGCTTGATCGTCGCCACGCCCACCGGCTCCACCGCCTACTCGCTATCAGCCGGCGGCCCGCTCATCGCGCCGAGTGCCGCGGTGTTCGTCATCACCCCCATTTGCCCCCACAGCCTCAGCCAGCGCTCGTTGATTCTATCAGATGATTCCACCGTGGAACTCTCGTCCGAGGACCGCGACAGCGGCCCGATGATCTTCACAGTCGATGGCCGTGACAACATCCACATCGAGCCGGGCGATCGAGTCGAGGTGAAAAAAGCCGCCAGTTCGTTCCACCTTCTCCGCCTCGAAGGTCGCTCGTTCTATGGCGCACTGCGTCAGAAACTCCATTGGCAAGGAATGTAGCGGCCACCACCGGTCGCCGCGACTATTCTTCAATTTTGGTCAGCCCCGCGATCAGCCTTTCCCGCAACGGCACCGCCATTTCCGCCAGCCGCCGCTGCTCCATTTCATAAACCCGCCGCCCCTCCGCCGTCTCGATGCGCACCGGCGCGCGCCCCCACGCAGTTAGATCATAGGGGCTTGCCCGCATGTCCAGGTTCCGCAGCTCCGTCGCCAGCTCGAAGCAATCCAACAACAGTTCCGAGCCGATCCACGGCATCGACTTCGCCGCCCATTTATAAAGGTCCATGTTCGCATGCACGCAACCGGGTTGCTCCAATGCGAGCCGGCTCTCCAGCGTGGGTTGCAAGCGGTTCATCGGCCGCGCCTCGCTGGCGAAAAACCGGAACGCGTCATGGTGCGAGCAACAGATCGCCCGCGACTCCACCAGCGCGTCGATTTCCGCCTGTGGCAGGCGCAGCGGCGTCGTCTTCTCATGCCGCACCTCCTTGCCGCGATACACCATCGCCCATTCATGCAACCCGTGGCAGGCGAAATTCGGCGGCCGCTCCCGCGTCGCCGCTAACAACTCGCGGATCCATCCCAAGCGCTCCCGCTCCTTGCCCGTCAGGCGCACAGGATCCGCGAAAAAACACCCATCCGCCACCGAGTAAAAACGCGCGGAGAACGGTGCTGGCGGGGTAGGGGAGTCCGCCGTCGCCAGCCACTCCATGGCCACCCCACATCCCGGCTGCCACCCCTCTAACAACGCGAACGGATACGGATAATACTGGAACAAAAAGTCCTCCACCGGATGCAGCACCCCGCCATCCCGGCGCTTCCTTGCCGCCAAGGTATGCCGCTCCGCCCGCGCCCGGTGCCGGGTTGCACGGTCCTCACGTTCGCGGGCGGAAACGTAAGTCATCGGTGGAGAGGAAATCATCGCGCCGCCAGAAGAGCACGAACTCCGAACAAAGGCAAAATTTCCCTTGCAACCCGCGCCGGTCGCCCCTAACTATCCCGCCCCGCGCCGAAAGGCGCATGGTTAAATCGCGGGATGGAGCAGCCAGGTAGCTCGTCAGGCTCATAACCTGAAGGTCAGAGGTTCAAATCCTCTTCCCGCAACCAATGAAAGGCCTTAATTCTTAACGGATTAGGGCCTTTCGCCTATTAGGGAATCTGGCAATGATCACACGAAATGATCACACAAACCAGCCGTTTTCTGCATTTGAGCGTTTCCGGTGCCTGTGTGAATCGCTTTTCAGGAAAAGAAAAATGGGAGGAATACGAATTCCCGCGCCTCGGTTCCATGACAAGCGTCTCTGATTCGTCGGTGGCCTCGTCTCCCCCTTCATCGACGGCTTCCCCCGGTCGAGGTTGAGGATGGCGGCGGGCCTCGGGTGCCAAGGGTGCGGGGTCGCGCCCCGGCTCGGGTGTCCCGGTCGCTGCCGTCG
>JAYTEI010000289.1:0-6687 GCA_043735445.1 Akkermansiaceae bacterium
TGGTCTTGAGATCGGCGAGGGAAATGAACGGGAGTCGTGGACTACCGCGTAGCCGCCGGTCACCATGAACCGCACCTCATGGGCGAGGCACAAGCTCAAGAAATCTTTGGAGTCTGCGGCCAGTTTGATCCGGGCCATAGAAGGGTTCGCGAAGTGTTTCGAGAGCGTGGAGTCGTTCGGCGGAAGTGGCGTTGTGCCAATAGGCACGGATTTGTTGTTCTGCCTCTTCGAAACTGTTGGCAATCTCCAGCTTCCAATTTTAGTGCCTAAGCAGGGTGCGCCGGGCTGTGGATGGCGAGGACATGACTCAGGCTAACGCGATGGCCGGCGAACGGCAGGCTTCACTTCGACTGCTCCAGCATCCGCAGCAGCGGAAGCTCGGCGCGCTGGCGCAGGGACTCTTCCATCTCCACGCGGGGTTGGAGGATGTCTAGGCAATCGCGGAGTTTTTGAAGAGTGTTCATCTTCATGTAGCGGCAGTCCGCGCAGGCGCAGCGGTCAGTCGGGCCGGCGATTAGATTCTTGTCCGGGCACTCCTTGCGCAAGCGGTGAAGCATACCACTCTCGGTGACGACGATGATATCTCTAACTGGCGCATTCTTGCAGTAAGCAATCATCTTCTCCGTCGAGCAAACTTCGTCCGCAAGTAATCTAACCGCCTGGGTGCATTCCGGGTGGGCGACGACGAGAGCCTGAGGAAACTCGGACTTAATGCGGTTGATCGAGTCGCGGGTGAACTCGACGTGGATATAGCAATTGCCCTTCCACAGATCCATCTTGCGGCCGGTTTGCTCGATGACCCACGCGCCGAGGTTTTCGTCGGGGACGAAAAGGATCGGTCGATCTGCGGGGGCCAGGTTGACGATCTTCACCGCGTTACCGGACGTGCAAATCACATCGCACAACGCTTTCACGCCGCCGGAGCAGTTGATGTAGGCGATGACGTAGTAGTTCTTCTCCGCGTTGGCCGCGAGAAATGCTTCTAACTGTGGCGCGGGGCAGGATTGTTCGAGTGAGCATCCGGCGTCGGCATCTGGCAGGACCACGATCTTTCCGGGGTTCACGATCTTGGCCGTTTCCGCCATGAAATGGACGCCGCAGAAGACGATGACGTCGGCCTCGGTGGCTTTCGCATGATAGGCGAGGCCTAACGAATCACCCACATAGTCGGCCACGTCTTGGATATCGCCGGTCTGATAGTTGTGGGCGAGGATGACGGCGTTCCTGGACTTTTTGAGGGCCAGAATTTCCTCCTTGAGATCGAGGGCGGCGAGCATGGTCGGATGGCTTGGGGAAATTGGAGAAAAGAGTTTTTCAACCGCAGATGGACGTTGATGAACGCAGATGGAAGAAGGGCTAAGAGGTCGAAGATCGCTTAGGCTTGCGGGGAGGGAGCGGTGACCATTTCGATGGTGCCGGTGTGTTTGGCACCGGGTTTAACAATCAGCGAGGTGGTGCGGACGAGTCCTTGGAGGTGGGAGCGTTTTTCGAGCGTGATCGCGCCGGAGCAGGAAATTTGGCCGCGGACGTGGCCGTCGATGAAGGCGGTGGTGGCGGTGACGGGGTTCAGGAATTCCACCCGAGCACCTTTTTCGACCCGCAGGTTGCGGCAGTTCACTGAGCCGGTGATCTTCCCGTGGCTGCGGATGATGAGATCGCCCGTGCACTCGACCGAGCCAGCCAGCTCACCTAACACCGTGAGGTTATGGCAGCGGAGAGTGACCCCGGAGACGACCCCGGATTTCTGGATGATCACGTCGCCACAAGTCTCGATCCGGCGGTTCCAGTGCTCGTTGATTTCATAATCCAGCAGGCTGATGTAGCCGCTGCATTTCGGGCACTGGCTCGACTGGGCCTCGCCGATGGTGGAGTAAGTGTAGCCGCAAGCGAAGCAAGTGATGTCTCGCGGCGGCTTGATCGGGTTGAACAAGCGCATCAGGAACGACTGCGGCGGCGGCACGACCGGACCGCGCCGCAGCATCGGCGAGAGCTTGGGCGCTTCGGGCAGTGGCTCGGGTTCCGGGTCGGAATCCTTGCGCGGCACGGCCAACCGGGTGACTGGGCGGCTTCTTACCACGCCCTTGCCGGCCCGGACTTGGAAATTCGCGCGGCAAGCCCGGCATTGCGTGGAAACCACGAGCGCTGGCTCGGACTGGACTTGCCCGCATTCCGGGCAGGCTACCTCGATGCGATGGCGCTGGGGCTCATCGGCCATGGCGGGAAATTGCGGTTACCGGACGACTGGCCCGGCACCGGTTAGGACGCGGTTCCAGCAAGGGTGGCTTGTTTAGGAGCTTCAGGGGTCTCACCTTTGGCCGCAGGTTGCGCGGCGGCGGGAAGGTTGGCCGGCGTGCCGACGGTGGATTTTCCGACGAAAATGGCACCCGCCTCGATCGACAGGGTCTTGGCCTTGATGTCGCCGACGACTTCGGCGCTGGCCTTGAGTTCGACGCGGTCGGTGGCGGTTAGATTGCCGTGGACCTTGCCATAAACGACGATGGTCGCGGTTTTGATCTCCGCCTTGATGCGGGCGTTTTCACCGACGGTGAGGTTACCGTCGGAGTTGATTTCGCCTTCGATTTTGCCATCCACCACGAGGTCGTTGGTGAATTTCACGGTGCCTTTGATTTCCACATCGGTGGAAAGGACGTTGCGAGTGGCGGCCGGTGCCTGCCGGGCGGCGGGCTGCTGCGCCCCGTACGACGGTGGCGCTGGCACTGGGGTGGACTCCGGGTGGCGGGTTTCCGGATGGGAAGGTGCGGATCGTTGGGATTCGCTATTGTCTTGGCCGATTACTTTTTTAAACACGGTGGGGTAGAGTGGTTGGAGTTATAGGGATGTCAAATCGTTTCCTGACTTACGGCTTTGGAGCGACCGGAGCTTGGGACGGAGGTTCGGGGGAAGGCGTGAGTTCCGGGGTTTCCACACTTGGAATCACGGAATCCGAAGGAGTGATGGTGACGCCGGGTGGCATCGCAGCTTTGATCGCCGCAGTCGGATCTGCCGGTGGGGTCACGGGCACTGGCGGCGCTTCGATCTCGACCGGTGGCTTGGCCTTCAAGGTGGCGATCCGGCGATTGGCGGTCTCGGCGAAGCTGCTCTCCGGGAAATCGGTTTTCGCCTTAGTGTAGGCGGCTTCGGCCTTCTCAAGATCGCCAGCAGTCTTGGATAAATCGCCTAGCGAAATGAGCGCGAACGGCGCAATGTAGCGGGCGGCTGGATCGGCGACGAGTTCATCAAAAACTTTCGTCGCATCGCCGGATTTCCCTTGGGCCATCAGCTTGGCTCCCAGGTTGGCCTTGGCGGAGGGAATCGCCGGATGCGTCGGCGAGGCGGCGATGAATTTCCGGAAAGTGGCGATCGCGTCATCCTGCTTGCCGCCGGTCCACTGGCTGTCGGCGAGGAGGACCATCGCGCTGCCCGCGGCCACGGTATCGGCGTGGCCATCGACCACCGCCTGATAGGAAGCGAGATCTGCGGCCTTGGTCAGCGCAGCCCCGGCAGTTTCCTGGCGGCTGGTCTCGATGCCGCGATAAATCACCAAGCCGACCGCACCGAGCGCGAGCAGGATCGCTAAGACCGCGATGCCCTTCTGATTGCGGTCGAGAAACACCTCGAACGCATTTGGCCCTTGTGAAATTTCGGCGAGCGGGACGGGAGATTCTTTGAGATCGGCGGACATGATTGGAAATACACAGGGTTGCGGGGGCCGATCAAAGCGGCAGTCGCGTCGAAATCAATGCGGAACTCTGGAAGTTTACCGATTTCGCCGATCCGGGGTCGCTGGCCGGTATTTTGATTGGTCAGAGTGGGCCGCGATCCATAGCCTCCCGCCGCATGTCGAAACGGGTTTACGCGGTCGCGGGAGAGTTGAGCGGGGACGCCCACGGCGCGGGATTGCTGCGAGCCTTGCAGGAAATGGTGCCTGACCTTGAAATTCACGGTGCGGGCGGACCCGAAATGGCGGAAGCCGCAGGACCGGGATTGCGGGATTGGGTCGAGGACGCGGCGGTGATGGGCGTTTGGGAGGTTTTAAAACGCTACGGCTGGTTCAAGCAGCGCTTCGCCGAAATGTTAGCGGAGTTGAAAAAATTCCAGCCCGACGTCCTCCTACTCATCGACTACCCAGGCTTCAACTTGCGCTTTGCCGAGGCGGTGAAACGCGAATTTCCCGCCGCCCGCATCATCTACTACATTAGTCCGAAAGTCTGGGCATGGAACAAACGCCGCATCCCAGTCATGGCCCGGCTGCTCGATGAAGTGCTCTGCCTATTTCCTTTCGAGCCGCCGATTTTCGAAAACGCCGGCCTCAAAGCCACCTTCGTCGGCAATCCGTTGGTGGACGAGCTGGAGGAAAAACGGCTCGCCAACGTCCACCGCGACGAACGGCTTGTCGGACTTTTCCCCGGCAGTCGCGAGCGGGAAATCGCCCGGCTGTTCCCGCTGATGATCGCCACCGCCCAGCGGTTAGAGGCGTGGAACAGCGAGCTGAAATTCGAAGTGCCCGCCGCCTCAGCGAAACTCGCCACGCAAATCCGCGAGCTGCTAGAAACCGTCGGCGCGGGCGATCTCATCACCGTCACTCTCGGCGGCAGCCACTCGCTTATGCAGCGCGCCTGCTGCGCGGTGATCGCCAGCGGCACGGCCACGCTGGAAGCCGCGTATTACGGCCTGCCCTACTGCCTCGTCTATCGGTTAGCGCCTATCAGCTACATGCTGGCCAAGCTGCTGGTCAAAATCGAATACGCCGGGCTGGTCAACATATTGGCCGGCGAAGGCGTGGTGGAGGAGCTGATCCAGGGCAAGGCGGAACCCCTGGCCGTGACGCGATCTCTGAAGGGTTTCTTGGAATCTCCGGCCAAGCGCGAAGCCTTGCAGACGCGCCTCGCCGAAACCTCCGCCAAACTCGGCGGCAAAGGTGCCCACCAACGCACCGCCCGTTCAGTCGCGGGCTGGCTGGAAGGTCACTAACTATCAGGCATTCTACTATCGCCTCCGTTTCAACCTCGGGAGTTATACCAACATCACCTCGTCTTCCACTCTCGGCCACACCCTCGGCTCCAGCGGATTCTCCCTAACGGTTCCCGCGAATGCCACCCCCACCCATGCCTGTCCCGCACAGCGATTCACCGTCGCCCGTCGGTGCGGGGCGATCCGTGCCCCCGGCGCGAAATCCTCACAGTTAAGTAGCCGCAAAGTCGCCATGGTTTCGGCCAATCCGCCGCTGGCCACCGAGATGCCGACTGCGCCTCACGTCCTTGAGGTCGGCATCGGCAAACTCGTCTGTAAAATCCTCGGGTATCGCAGCGCTCGTTCAGGCGGCCCCTCCGAACCTCTATTTCTAACAAGATCGGAGCAAGGGCCACCGGCTAAATTCTGGCTACTCTCCGGGGCAATGGAACTTCGTTGAAAAACGGCAGAACTGCGTGCCTGTTAAAGCTGCGATCTCTCCAGCGCCGCTGCCACGAACCCCGCGAACAGCGGGTGCGGGTGGTTCGGCTTCGATTGGAACTCCGGGTGGAATTGCGCACCGATGTAAAACGGGTGGTCCGGCAGCTCGATGATTTCCACGAGACCTTCCTCTGCCGAGACGGAGGAAATCACCAGTCCTGCATCTTGCAAGCGCTCCTGATAGTCGGAGTTAAACTCATACCGATGCCGATGGCGTTCGTGGATGCGTTCCACATTATCATATAGATCTGCCGCCTTGGTGCCGGTGAAAAGGATAGACTCGCAAGATCCGAGGCGCATGGTCGCACCCATATCTTCCACGCCTTTTTGCTCTTCTTGCAAACAGATCACGGGATATTTAGTGGTCTTATTAAACTCAGTGGAGTTTGCATCTTTCAAGCCGCAAATGTTGCGCGCGTATTCAATGGTGGCGATTTGCATTCCTAAGCAAATACCGAAATAAGGAATCTTGTTTTCCCGGGCATATTGGGCGGCGAGGATTTTCCCTTCAGTCCCGCGATCGCCGAACCCGCCGGGAACCAGGATGCCATCGACATCGCCGATGACCGCCTTGGCGCCGTGATCCTCGATGGCTTCCGCTTCCACGCGGATGATCTGCACCTTGGTATCATGATGGGCTCCGGCATGGATTAGCGATTCATAGATCGACTTATAAGCATCTTGAAGTTCTATGTACTTACCAGCGACGGCGATGGTGACTTTATGCTTCGGATGAATCACCCGTTGGACAAATTTTTCCCACTCCTCAAGCGCGGGCGACGGCGTGTAGCCAAGACCTAACTTATCAACCACCAGCCGGTCGATCTTATCGCGCCGCAGGTCTAACGGGCATTCGTAAATCGTGTGGGCCACATCGCGGAAGGCAACCACGTTCTTGCGCTCGACGTTGCAGAACATCGCGATCTTCTTGCGGTTGTCCTCGTCGAGGTCGGCCTCGGTGCGGCAGATGATGATGTCCGGCTGGATGCCGAGCTCGCGGAGTTTTGCCACGGATTGCTGGGTGGGCTTGGTTTTCACTTCGCCGGCGGCCTTGATGTAGGGCAAGAGCGTGACATGGATGAAGCAAACATTTTCCTTACCGACTTCTAAGGCAAACTGCCGCAGCGCCTCAATAAACAACAGCCCTTCCATGTCGCCGACGGTGCCACCGATTTCAGTGATGAGCACCGCGGTGTCTGGATTGTCCACGGTGACTTGATGCATCCGGGCTTTGAT
>JAYTEI010000290.1:0-14560 GCA_043735445.1 Akkermansiaceae bacterium
CTTCACTCCATCAACTATGTCCGAATTTCTCGTCATTCCCCGCCACGATCACGATGCCCTTGTTTCGCTAGCCTATCAGTCGCGCGGCTTCACGGCGGAGGAGTCCGCAGAAGGGGCCAAGCTCGCTGCCGAAGCTGCCCGCCATGGCATCCGCACTCACCATGCGCTCAAAGCTCTGCATCTCGACCACTTGTTTGGCTCAGCCGCCGGCGGTTGCACACCCGGCGCGGAAATCGAAGTCCTGCCTTCCCGTTTCCCCGCCTCCGAGCGCTGGAATGCTAACAAGAAGTTAGGCCAATCCGTCGCTTACCGTGCCATCGACCGCGCCATCGAGCTGGCCGACCAATACGGCATCGCCCAGATCGCCGTGGACAATGCCTTCCACTATCTGTGGGGCGGCGGCTATGTGATGGAAGCCGCAGAACGCGGTTACTATGCTTATACGAACTGCACTTCCGCTCTCGCCGAGGTGGTGCCTTTCGGCGGAAAATTCCCGACGCTCGGCACCAACCCTCACTCGTGGGGCATCCCCAGCACCGAGGCTAACGGATTCCCGATCGTGATGGACTGGGCCACTTCCACCGTCGCCATGGGCCGCGTCCAAGCGCTCAAGCGCGAGGGGAAACTGCTGCCTCCCGGTGCCGCTGTGGATGCCAATGGCCAACCGACCACCGACCCGAACGAAGTCGCCGCGCTGCTCCCCTTCGGTGGTCACAAAGGCTACGGCATGTCGCTTCTCAATGAAATCTTCGGTGGCCTCATCGGCGGCTCGTTGCCCACCCTCCGCGGGCGCAAACTAACGGCTGCCGGTGAAAAGAACACGCCGGTGTTCTATTTCCAAGTGATCCATCCCGACGCGATCTCCGGCGGAAACTTCGCGCAAGGCCGCAGCCAGATGGAAAATCTCAAGGCCGTGATCGACGACATTCTCGGCCATGGTAACGACGATTCCATGCTTCCCGGCCAGATCGAAGCCGGTGCCCGCAAGCGCTCCGACGATGCCGGTGGCCTGCTTTTCACTGAAGCTGAAGTCGGCGAGTTTAACGAAATCAACGCCGAACTCGGCCAAGCGGCTTGGGATGTCAGCAAGCTCGCCAAAGCTTGAACTAACGGCTGCCCGCAAAAAAACCGCAGGCCGGAAAATTCCAGCCTGCGGCGAATGTGAGTTAGACCGGGATCGGTTTACTCAGGTGGTGCGTCGGCAGGCTTGGGGCCGCGCTTGCCGCCTGGTCCGCCGGGGCCGCGTCCGCCCCATGGCATTTCTTCGCCGGCATCCATCGCCGCCTTCATTTCCTCGGGCTCGAGTTTGCCATTCTTGTTAGCATCGTATTTCTCGACGATGGCCTTGCGCTTGGCGGCAATGTCTTCGTCCCTCGCCTTCTTCTCCTCGTCGGAAAGCTTGCCGTCTCCGTCCTTGTCATACTTCTTAAGCATTTCCGCTTGGCGGGCTTCACGCATCGCTTTGAATTCGTCGGGTGAGAGTTTGCCATCGCCATCCGTGTCGAATTTTTTGAGGACTGCGGGAGGGATTTCGCGCGGCGGGCGATCCGGGCGCTTGGTTTTTTCGCCTTGGGGTGGAGCCGGCGGCGCTGGAGCGGCGTCTTGAGCTGCGGCAAAACTGCAGGTGCCGATCAAGGCTCCCAGGGTGATTAGTTTGATAGCTTTCATCATTGGTTTTAGTTGGAGTTTTGAGGCCGTTTCCCAGCCTCGTGCGGTCATCAAACCGCATTCTGGAAAAAAGGTTGCGCGGCGGCGGATGGAATGAGTTGCCACGTCCGCCGGGGCCGTCTTGGATGCCGCCAAGAATGGCCGAAACCCCGCTGCCTCCTACCCAATCGAAAGCACTCGTCTTCGCCCGCCGCAGCGCCAGTACCCTGCTCTTGTGGGGGCTGGTGACCGCGATTTTTTTCAGCCACCGCTCGTGGGCATTTCTCGGGCTGATAGGCGTGCTGGCGATGATCGCGACCGTCGAGTATTTCCAAATGCTGCGGGCGGCGGCGGTGAAATGTTTCCCGCGCTTCGGCATCCTGTTAGCGGTCGTTTACAGCGGCGGCATTTATTGGCATTTCCTGCGTGGCGGTGCCTCGGTGCCGCAGGACGTGGACGCGCTGGCAGTTTTCATCGCCATCGCAGTGCCGTTCGCCCTGCAATTACGCAATCCCATCCGCGGCCTCGAGGGCTTGGTGGCGGTGGCGGCAAATCTGCTAGGCTTCGTTTACATCGCCTTTCTGTTCAATTTCGCGGCACGCGTCACCTTCATCGCCCCTGGGGCTAACAGCGTCCCCGGCCTCGTCAGCAACTCGGGAGCGATCCTTTTATTGTGGCTGTTAGCGGTGACGAAATTCACGGACATGGGAGCCTACATCGTCGGCTCCATGATCGGGCGGCACAAAATGATCCCGCATGTGAGTCCTGGGAAAACTTGGGAGGGTTTCGGTGGGGCATTGCTCTTCTCACAGCTCGCGGCCTGCGGGCTGTATGCGCTGTTTCCCGTGGATCTCGCGTTCTTCAAGGGCTGGAGCCACGTCGTCTTGCTTGGGGTGCTGTTAGCCATCCTCGCGGTCATCGGCGATCTAGCGGAAAGCGTCCTCAAGCGCGCCATCAATGCCAAGGACTCCGGCACCATCCTGCCGGGCATCGGCGGTTCGCTCGATCTCATCGACAGTCTCTGTTTCACCGCGCCCGCCCTCTATTTCTACCTGAAATGGGTGCTACTTCCCGCCGCATGAGTTCTCCGCCACGCAGACGCCGGGTTGTGTTGTTAGGATCGACCGGTTCTATCGGTTGCTCGACGCTCAAGGTGGCGCACGGCTTGCCGGATGAAGTCGAGATCGTCGCCCTCGCCGCTTGTGGAAATTGCGAAAAACTCGCTGCCCAAGCCCGCGAGACGGGCGTGCGGCATGTCGCGATTTACGAGGCGACGAAAGAAGCGGAACTCCGCGCCCTGCTTCCTCCCGGCGTGCAAATCCACCTCGGCGCGGACGGGCTGCTAGAACTCGCCACACTCGCCGGGGCAGACATCGTGCTCATCGCCATTGTCGGCACCGCCGGGCTGCATCCGGCGCTAGCCGCGATCGAAGCGGGCAAGGATTTGGCCATCGCCTCCAAGGAAATCCTCGTCATGGCCGGGGAAATCATCACCGCCGCCGCCGAGCGACGCGGGGTGAAACTGCTACCCGTCGATAGCGAGCACAACGCGATTTTCCAATGCCTCGACGGCCAGCGCGGCGGTGAGGCGGAAGTCAGCCGGCTCATTCTAACGGCATCCGGCGGCCCCTTCCGCACGCTGCCAGCGGACCAAATCGCCAGCGTCACTCTCGCCCAAGCCCTCAAGCATCCGACGTGGGAAATGGGGCCCAAGATCACCATCGACTCCTCCACCCTGTTTAACAAAGGCCTCGAAATGATCGAAGCCCGCTGGCTGTTCGGCATCGGCATGGAGCGCATCGACGTGGTCGTCCACCCGCAGAGCATCATCCACTCGATGGTCGAGTTCACCGACGGCTCAGTGCTCGCCCAGCTCAGCCGGACCGACATGTGCTTCCCGATCCAATATGCTCTAACATGGCCGCGGCGGGTCAGGGGTGGACTGCGCCCACTGGATTTCCCGGCCTTGGCAAAATTGGAATTTGAAGCACCCCGCACCGCCGATTTCCCGGCGATCGATCTGGCCCGCCGCGCTGGGCTAGCGGGTGGCACGCTGCCCGCCGTTTATAATGCCGCTAACGAGGTCGCCGTGGATGCCTTCCGCGCGGGAAAAATTTCCTTCCCCGGCATCTGGCAATGTGTCGCCGCCGTCATGGACGCCCACCCAGCCCAGCGGTCCAGCACCCTAGAGTCGGTGGTCGCGGCGGACCACTTGGCACGCGAGAATGCCGCCGCTTTCATCACCGGATTCGTCCTTTCCTAACATCATGCACCGCCTGGTCTCACTCATCACTTTGATTTCCCTGCTGGCATTCTCTCAGGCCCACGCCGCACTAGCAGACGCCCAACGGATCCAGAAAAGCTATCAACTCGCGACCGATAAATGGGCGCTGGAAATCCGCATCTCCGCCACCGCCGCAGAACAATCCAAAGCCTGGAGCAGCCGCCCCGATGCCACGCCCTATGCCAAGGACATGTGGAATGCCATCGGCCAATCGCTTGACCAAGAATGGACGCTTGAGCCTGCCGCGTGGTTCCTGCGCACCACTCCCGCGCTGTTAGGATTGAATGCGACTGGCAGCTCCGTGCCCCTTTTTGCCAAGGAAAACGAGGCCATCCGCAAAGCCGTCGAGACCTCGCACTTGAGCAGCCTCAAGCTCACGCCGATCTGCTACGCCCTCGCCTCCAGCGCCGACCCACACTCGCTTGCGCTGTTGGAAAAGATCCAGTCCAGCCACCCGGATGCGAAAATCCAAGGCGTCGCCGCGCTGGGTGCCGCCATGCAGCTCAAGTCCCTCGGCGACGATGGTGAAATCATGCGCAAGCGGCTCACCTTCCTGCGCAAGGCGATCATCCAGAGCTCCGATGTCGAACTCGACGGCACCACCGTCGCCAAGCTCGCCGAGGGCGAACTCTACATCATCCGTTTCCTCACCAAAGGCCGCGTCGCCCCCGACCTAGTCGGCGTGGATTCCGCCAAGCGCCCACTCTCCCTAGCAGCTAACAAGGGCAAGGTCATCGTCCTGTTATTCTGGAATAGCAACGTCCCGGACGCCCGCCGAGTGGTGGAAATCACCACCGTTATGGAGAATAAATTCAAGGGTCGTCCCTTCGCCGTCATCGGCGTCAACAACGACCCCGTGGATAAACTCCGCGCCCTCCAAGCCGACGGCACTGTGCCGTGGAGCAATTTTTCCGATCCAGAAAACCGCCTCTCCAAGGAGTATCGCGTCGGCAACTGGCCGTTGGTCTATGTCCTCGATGGCGAGCGAAAAATCCACTACGCCGGAGCGCCCGGCTCGTTCGTGGAACTAACGGCGGAGGCGCTGTTAGCCGAGGTAAAACCAGTGGAATAGCCGGCGTGGCCTTTGCGCAAATTGATCGGGCCTTGCGTGGCTCGGTGCCAATGTGTTTCCTCGCGTCGGCACGTCCCGTGCTCGCCGCCTATCATTATCTTCCGATCCATGTCGCGCAAATCCAAGATCATCATCACCCTAGGCCCAGCCACCGAATCCGAAGAAATGATCGGCCGGCTCATCGACGAAGGCACCAACGTTTTCCGGCTCAACATGAGCCACGCCAAACACGAGTGGGCCACCGAGATGACCAAGCGCGTCCGCCGCCAATCCGACGCGCGGGATGCCCACATCGCCGTCTTGTTCGATCTAACTGGCCCCTCTATCCGCACCGGCGATTTGGAGAAACCTTACATTTTGGTGGAAGGCGACATCGTCGAGTTTCGCAAAGTCGGCACTGACCCGACCGTCCCGCTGTCCACCACCGTCAACTATGACGGGCTGATGGGCGACGTCGTGGTGGGCAACACGCTGGTCGTGGACAACGGCGCGATGCTGATGCGCATCGACGTGGTGGAAACCGACCGCGTTCTCTGTTATGTGAAAACTCAAGGCACCATGGGCTCGCGCCGCCACATCAATTTACCCGGCGTGCGCTTGAATTTACCCGCTCTAACGAAGAAGGACCATGCCGACCTCTCGCTCGCCGTCGAGTGCGGCGCAGACTACATCGCCGGCTCATTTGTCCGGGACTCAGCGCATGTTAGGGAACTTCGTGAAGCCATGGAAGCACTCGAAGGCGAAGCCCAAATCGTCGCCAAAATCGAGGACCAGGAGGCCATCCGCAACATCGACGCCATCATCCTCGCCGCCGACGTGATCATGATCGCCCGCGGCGATTTGGGCACGGAAGTCGAGTTCGAGGAGCTGCCGATTCTCCAACGCCGCATCGTCAAACGCTGCCACGAGCTGGGCACCCGCGTCATCGTCGCCACCCAGTTGCTAGAGTCGATGATCACCAACCCCACGCCAACTCGCGCGGAAGTCACCGATGTCATGAACGCCGCCTACGAAGAAGCCGACTGCCTGATGCTTTCTGGCGAAACTTCGGTGGGCCGCTATCCCGAGCGCTGCGTCGAGGCACTGGTTAGAATTTCCTCGCGCATCGAGCGTTCCGGCGGCCACGGCTTCGGCCAAAGTGCGCTGCTCCGCGACGAGCGCCAGAAAACCGCCCGCGCCGCCGTCACCCTCGCCGACTCGCTGCCAGATGCGCGGCTCGTCGTGCTCACCCGCCGCGGCGTGCTTGCCAACCACGTCGCCATGCTGCGTCCGCGGACAGCCGGGTACTACGCCTTCACCCCCACCGAGCGCGTCTGCCGCCAGCTCTCACTCACTCGTGGCGTGCGGGCATTCAAGCTGCCATTCGCCTCTAACATCGAGGAAACCATCCAGCGCGTCAGTGCGCTGTTGCGCAAAGAAGACCTCGTCCGCGCAGGCACCCCGATGGTGATTGTTTCCGACATTCTATCCGATCACTTCGCCGCGAATTCGATCTTGCTGCATCACGCGTAGGAATGCGGTGACATGTCACCGCTTTCACACTGGCCGACATGTCGGCCAGTGTGAAAGCTCCGACATGTCGGAGCACTCCACTCATTTTCCCAAAATCTTATGAACCTCCTCCACGGCGATTGCCTCCCCACCTTCGCGACGCTTGAAGCGTCTTCCTTCGACCTCGTCGTCACTTCGCCGCCTTACAATCTCGGTATTGCTTACAAGAGTTTCAAGGACACTGCGCCGCGCGAAGAATTTCTAACATGGTGCCGCCAGTGGTCAGCAGAAGTGAAGCGAGTGATGGCGGATGACGCGTCGTTCTTCCTCAACGTCGGCGCGGCTCCAGCAAATCCGTTGCTACCTCATCAGTTGATCCTCGCCCTAACCGATGGCGCGAAGCCGTTGTTTACCCTTCAGAACACCTTCCACTGGATCAAATCCATCACCATCGAAACCCGCTCTAACGAGCAAATCAGCGCCGGTCATTTCAAGCCGATCAACTCGAAGCGCTTCGTTAATGACTGCCACGAGTATATCTTCCACCTCACAAAAGCTGGCGATGTCCCGCTTGACCGCCGCGCGGCGGGCGTCCCCTATCAGGACAAATCCAACATCGCCCGCTGGGGCCACACCGGCGGCGCGGACCTCCGCTGCCGCGGAAATACTTGGTTTATCCCCTACGAAACCATCAACTCTCGGGACAAGGATCGCCCCCACCCCGCGACCTTTCCGGTCGCACTTGTCGAGCAATGCATCCGCCTCCATGGCAAGGGTCCGGCCACCCGGCTGCTAGATCCATTTCTCGGCATCGGCACCTCCGCCATCGCCGCGCACCGCCAGCAGTTAGAGAACTTCACCGGCATCGAGCTGGATGCCCACTACCTCGAAACCGCGCGCGAGCGGTTGCTGGACGAATCCACACGGTTGCCGGTAGAGATGGGACTGGAGATTTAATACAGCATTCGGATCGGCAGCCAACGCGCTCCGGAAGGTCTGCAGGTAAGAGTTCACTCTGTTTCGTGCCGCCGCGGCCGCCAAGCCAGGCCCAATTTCGGCATGCAACAAATGCTGAAATGCCGCAGTGTAAGCTCCATTTGCAAATTTCCCGCCCATCGCGACGTTCGCTGGCCCCGCCTACTACGCCGTGACCCGCGATGTGAAGTGCGGCTTGGGCGTTGAATGTGCCAGCAGTTTGCTCCATCCCGTGCAATAAGCCGCCAGTGATGGCTCCCAGGACTCCGCCGATGAGAGTCCCTCGCAGCACGTCTCCACAATCACCACCGTTCAATGCTGCGCCCAATCCTCCGGCGACAACGCCGATATATCCTCCCGCGACAGCGCCTCCGAAGGCACTTGCGGCCGTAGCTGCGGCTGTCCTGGCAGCGGCCACCCACCGTGGCCGATAGAAACACCAATTCAGGGCCATGATAGTTCTCGCGGAGTTCTTTCATCCTGGCGATCACCAACGGATCGTCCGGTGGCAGTGCGGGGAGCGGCGGCGGAGGATCGGGCAAGCCGGGATCTTTGACCATTTGCACCGTGACATTGATCGTTCCCTTGATCGGAGGAAGACCCGCCATTTCTGGGGCTTCTGTCACTTTCATTCGCTGCGTGCGCGAAGCCAGCACTTTGAAATCGATTGGCTCTGGTTTGGGGGCTGGTTCGGATGGCATCCCGTCAGAAATCAGAACCGGAATCTCCACATCCCATGAGGGGGCCGGCTTTTTCTTGGGCAATGAGTGTGGCTGCCGGGATGCAGAGGGTGATCACCCAAAATGGGCCGGTCCGAAGTGAGGCTTTCATGTGCAGTTCGTGGGAATTGACCTTCAAAAATGGAAATCTCCCATGAACCAAGAGCCCATCAGGCCAATTGGGTTCCCTCAATGTATTTCTGCCGATATTTTCGTCAGATTCCTCACAAGTGTGAGCCATTCCACATCTGCGGGCGGGTAGTTTTGCGGTTCTATGCGCAACGAACGCGCTCAGAATATCATCGGCTCCCGCGTCCGCTCCCTCCGTTCCAAGCTTGGCTGGACACTGGCTGATCTTGCCCGGAAGTGCCAGATCAAGGGCTTTGACATCAGCCGGACCGGGATTTCACAGATCGAAAGCTTTTTCCGCCGGGTGACTGATCATGAGATGGTTCTGATAGGGATGGCACTTCGGGTTCCAATCACCGATTTGGTTCCAAAACGACTGCCTCCATGGGAAGGCCGGAAAACCAGTGATGACAAAAGGATGGTTGAAATTGGGGGCTGGTGCGGGTGGTGATCCGTGAGAAGAAATGTGCGAAAACGCGCCAAGATCGGGGTAGTTTGATCAATTCAGCCTATTTCCGCCCGATTTTCCGGGTTTTTCGCCACATTTCCCAAGAATCGTGCCCGATTACTGAGGAAATGAGCACGAATACACAGGCTGGTGGCACGATTCTTTGGAACCGAGGCAGGCTACTGGGTGGGGGCAACTTTGATCTGCCGAATTGGGCACTTGATTCTTCCAACCCGATTCCCTCTCCTACCTCCATGCGTATTCTTCTCACCACTTGCAGTTATCAAGATACCCCCGGCCCTCACCATCCCCTCATGGAAGCCCAAGGTTGGGAAATCGTTCGCGAGCGCGGACCGCTCAGCGAGGCCCGCATGATGGAACTTGCCGGTGACTTCGATGCCTTCCTCTGCGGCGATGATGCGATTACCCGGGCGGTGATCGAGAAATCCCTACCGCGCCTGAAGATCATTTCCAAATACGGCATCGGCCTGGATAAAATCGACCTTCCCGCCACTCAGGAGCACAAAATCCCGGTGCTTTTCACGCCCGGCGTGAATCACACCACCGTCGCCGAGCACACCTTCGGCCTGCTCATCGGCATCACCAAACACATCGTCACCACCGCCGCCGCCGCCCGCCAAGGCGAGTGGCTGCGCCTCACCGGCCACGAAATCTGGGGGAAAACCATTGGCATCGTAGGCCTCGGGCGGATTGGCAAGGAAGTCGCCATCCGCGCCCGCGCGTTCGGCATGAAGGTGATCGCCTGCGATCCCCATTTCGACGAAGCCTTCGGTGCCGCCCACGAGGTGACCCGCTGCGCGACGATGGACGAAGTTTTGACCCAATCCGATGTCGTCTCGCTCCATTGTTTTCTGTCCGACGAAACTCGCGGCCTGATCCGCACCTCGAAAATCAATGAGATGAAGGACGGCGTCATCATCCTCAACTGCGCCCGCGGCGAAATCGTCGAAACCGCAGACATCGTCGCCGCCCTCCACAGCGGCAAAGTCGGCGGCTACGGGGCCGATGTGCTCGATGTGGAACCGCCGCCGGCCGACCACCCGCTGCTGTCTGCGCCGAATTGCGTGATCACCCCGCACATCGGTTCCCGCACTTACGAAAGCGTGCCGCGCCAAGCGATGAAGTCGCTCACCAACCTCATCAACGCCCTCAAAGGCGAGGGGGAATGCAACTGTGCCAACGGCGTGGTTTGAGCGGGAAATTTGCACGAACCCATTTAGCCCGTCCGTGCAAATTGCTTGTGGCTGATTCGCTAGAAGTCCGGTGGGCCTTGGTTTGCCAACATCCGGCGCATTTTTGAAATCGGAACGCCTTCTGCAAAGCGTGAGCCACGCTGCCGGGTGGCAGCAGCTATTTTTTAAAAATCCTCTAACGAATCCATCTCATGACACTCGAATCCATCTCCGAAAACGCCGACCAGTTGGGCGAAATCCTCGACCGCACCGCCAAGCCCCTCCGCCAAGCTTCGAATGACGCAAGCCACGCGATTTGCACCGAGGCCAAACATGCCCTTGCGTGTGCCACCGAGCAAATCCGCAAAAATCCCGTGCCGATCATCGTCGGTGCCGTCGCCATCGGAGCCGCCATTGGCTATCTGATCGTCTCGGGCAGACACACCGACACTTTCCAAGAGCGATATGTGGAGGAGCCATTGGCCCAAGCCACCGACGCCATCAGCTCCACTTTCAACCGTCTCTATGGCAACCTCAAATTCTGGTAAAATCATGATCCCTCTAACATCATCTCCCGTGAATCCACCCACCATCGACCAAGGCGTGGATACCTTGATCGGCGACGTAAAACGCAAGGTCAGCCGGACCTACGAAGACTGCGAGCAATCCGTCCGCGAGTCGCCCGGCAAGGCCGTTCTGTTGGCCGTCGCCGTCGGCTATTGCTTGCACCGGCTGCCCGTGCGCTCGCTGCTCGTCGCCCAAGTGCGGCTCGTCGTGGCGCTCGCCCCGCCGACGTTGCTTGCCTTCGGAGCCGCGAAACTTTGCGAATTTCTGCAAAGCCAGGCTCGCGAGAAATCCCCGCTGCTGCCTTGGCCGCGGCCTAGAGACAATTCCCAATGAGCCAAGACAGTTCGCTGGTTTTGCGGCGTTCTATGGGAAGAAAAAGCGGGTCGATCTTCCACCGCTCGTCTCCTAACACATGAAACCTCTGCTCGCCTCCCTCATCCCGGCTGTTTCTATCAGCGCCGTCATCGTCTCATCCGTCGGCGCGTTCGGCTTCCGGGATGCCGATCCACTTGATGCCAAAGCGACCGACGCCGCGACCACCGCCCTAACGTCGAAAATCTTAGAAAGCTCGCAGTTTGCCCACCAAGTGCTCGACGACAAACTGGCCGGCAAGTTTCTCGACCGCTATCTCGACACACTCGACGGCAGCCATCTGTTATTTCTGCAAAGCGACCTCGCCGACTTCGCCAAATATCGCCCGGCACTCGCCGAGGTCACACGGCGAAACGGCGACACCAGCCTCGCGCACGTCGTTTTCAAACGCTATCAGGAGCGCCTCGACCAGCGCGTGGCATTCATCACCGAGCAGTTAGGCGGCGAGAAATTTGATTTCACCAGCCAGGAAACATTCGCCTACGACCGCAAACTCGCGCCTCGCCCGGCTGACATGGTCGCCGCCAAAGCACTCTGGAAACAGCAACTCCGCTACGAATACCTCCAGGAAAAACTCGCCGGCAAAAAGGAGCCAGACATCGTTAAAACTCTCAGCCGCCGCTCATCGCGGACCGCCGAGATGATGCGCAAGCTCAGCCCCAAAGAGGTGTTAGAGGTCTATCTGGAAGCACTCGCCCAGGTCTATGACCCGCACTCGGACTACATGGGTTCCGAGCAGCTCAAGAGTTTTGAAATCGCCATGAACTTGTCCCTCATCGGCATCGGCGCGACGCTGCAACCGGTGGACGGCTACTGCAAGGTCAAGGAACTGATTGCGGGCGGTCCCGCCGACCGCAGCGGACTCATCAAGAGCGGCGACCGCATCGTCGGAGTCTCGCAGAAGGCCGGTGGTGAGTTCACCGATCTGGTAGATATGCCACTCAATCAAGCCGTCGAGCTGATCCGTGGCAAAAAAGGCAGCTCCGTTTTCCTCAACATCATCCCTGCCGACGCCACCGACGACAGCGTCCGCAAGGCCATCACCATCGTCCGCGAAGAAATCAAACTGGAGGACCAGCAGGCCAAGGCCCAGATCATCGACCTGCCCACCGGCGACAAAACGCAGCGAATCGGCGTCATTGACTTGCCGACCTTTTACGCCGGCGAGGGCAATGGCAAAGGCGCCCCGACCTCGTGTACCGCCGATGTCGCCCGCCTCGTCTCTAAGCTGAAACAGGAAAACGTCACCGGCATCATCCTCGACCTGCGCCGCAACGGCGGCGGCTCGCTGCAAGAAGCCATCGATCTCACCGGCCTATTCATCCCATCCGGCCCGGTCGTGCAGACCCGCACCATGGAAGGCCGCACGGAAATCGGCAAGGACCGCGATGACAAGACCGCTTATGACGGGCCGCTCATCGTTCTCACCAGCCGTTTCAGCGCCTCCGCCTCCGAGATTCTAGCAGGTGCTTTGCAGGACTATGGCCGCGCGGTGATCGTCGGCGACACCTCCACCTTTGGCAAAGGCACCGTCCAGACCATCGTCTCGCTGGCAAGCATCATGCAGAGCGAAGGCCTCGTCCCCGGCAGCGATCCCGGTGCCGTGAAAGTCACTATCAGCAAGTTCTACCGCCCCAGCGGCAAGTCCACCCAGCTCGAAGGCGTCAAGGCCGACATCGTCATTCCCTCCCTCTCCGACTTTCCAGAAATCGGCGAGTCCGACCTCGGCAACCCGTTGCCATGGGACACCATCCCGGCCGCAAAATACACCGGCTCTAACCGCGTGAACTCGGCGCTCGCCACCCTCCGCACCCACTCCAGCCAACGCGTCGCCCAAGACCCCGACTTCGCCGATTTAAAAACCGACATCGAGCGCTACCGCAAAATGCGCGACGACAAAACCGTCTCGCTCAACGAAGCCCAGCGCCAGAAGGAAAAGACCGAACTCGAAGCCCGCATCGAGGCCGCCAAAAAACAACGCCTCGCCCGCGCCACCCCGCCACCCGCCGCCTATGAAGTCACCCTCAAGAACGTTTCCAAACCCGGCCTCGGCGAATTAGTGAAACCCAAGGCACCCATCCCCAACCCGGACGCAGATCCTGATACCGATACCAACGATGAAATCGCAGCCACTCCCACCGAAGACATCGTCCTCCACGAAGCCCAAAAAATCCTCACCGACTACACCAGCCTCCTCCACGGCCAACCCGTCGTGAGTCAGCGCTGAGTTCGATCCTACGGACTGCTTCGCCATGTCGGCCGGTGTGAAAGCGATGAGATATCCTGCCCGTCACCCAAAAGTCCCACCTTCCCTGCGGCGCTTTCGCGCCACTGCCAAGGAACGGCGATCTCCGAATCGCCTGCCTATGGGAGGACAATGAAGGACGGGTTCCTCAATTCATTGGCAGCTCATGGGCATGGCGGCTCGGAGTCCGCCACTCCTTGATTTCTCCGCCTATGACGAGTCATTTCTTATAACACCAACGGAGCCACGTCCTCCAACTTGAGGTTGCCGGTCCCGGCTCACCCGGCAAGGCAACCGTCCAAATATACTCCAGCCGAGTTCCGGCATGGGGCGCGGTCGCAAAATTTCAATCCACTCCATCCCCCCTATAAATCCCGCCCGATCCCACTCCAGCAATCTCCGAAACTCCAGCAGATCCTTTCCCTAACACCAACGCGTCTTCATTCCTCTCAAGTGAAAAATCACTGAGTCTTGCGTCTTGAAAAATCTCTTTGCTTAGCGGGACAAACCCTTAATCAAAATCATCTCGGTCGCACCTCCGCCGTTGCCGGGAGAGACCAATCTCCCGGCGGATACCAAGGCGTTCGACGGAGATGAGGTGCTGCTGGAAGAATGAGCCAGGCACGCCACCTCACGGACTGGTCTTGATGATCCGGGAGCGGAAAAACTTCGGCGCGTTGGCAAGGTCAACGACGTGTGTGGAGATGCTCGTCCAAGTGACCAGATCATTGCTGGACTCGGTCACGACGTTGTAGTTGCCGGTGGAATTTTCCGGAAGGACGAGAACCGCGCCCGCCGGGGTGACCCCGATTTCGTTGGCGGGTGTGATCTTGAGAGTCGCACAGATGGTCGGCGTGGCGGCACCCGTGGATGTTTCAAGCGTGACCAGGGTAATGCCGGTAAACGCATTGCCCTTCATGTCGTCGTAATGGCTCGACTCCTTGCCGCGGAGAGCCATTTTGGCGCTCGCTCCGTCGGCGAAGGTGAATCGCAGGAAATCGACGTTGCCGTCGTTGTTCTTGTTAGTGCCGACGACCTCGACCAACGAGCCGGCGGTCACGGCTTTGGTCCGGGTGGTGCCGGTGAGGGTGATGAATTCAATGGCTTCGACGGGGACGACAAGCGCCAACATCGCCAGGAGTGAATGGTTAATTTTCATAATGGTTGCGTTTGGTAGGCAGGGAGAGAGGTGAGCGCCGGGTCGTCTTGCGAGGTGGCCAAATCGTGAAAAGCGCCACGGGAGGCCATCAATTCCTCACGGGTGCCGAACTCGATCATCCGCCCGTTTTCAAACACACCAATGCGGTCGGCGCGGCGGATGGTGGAAAGCCGGTGGGCGATGATGATGGTCGTGCGGCCGGCCATGAGTTCCTCCAGCGCACCCAGCAGTTCGCGCTCGGTCACCGCATCGAGGGCGG
>JAYTEI010000291.1:0-6650 GCA_043735445.1 Akkermansiaceae bacterium
AAAAGGCAAAGGCGGCGAAGGCTACAACGTCGCGACCGACAAGTTCGAAGACCTCATCGCCTCCGGCGTGGTCGATCCTACCAAGGTCACCCGCACCGCGCTCCAAAACGCAGCGTCTATCTCCGGACTCCTGCTCACCACCGACCTTCCTTCCAAGGAACCAGCCGGCGGCGGCGGCGGTGGCCACGACCACGGCGGCATGGGCGGCATGATGTAAATCGTGGCGGCGGTTTCTAGCCGCCAAGCCCACCAATCCAAGAAGCCGGACAGGGAAACCTGCCCGGCTTTTTCCGCTTCATTGACAAAACCCCGATGTGGACACAATCTGTCCACATGAAAACCGTGACCGTCCGGGATCTCAGAAACAATTTTTCCAAAGTCGAAGCGTGGCTTGGCGAGGGCGAAGAAATCCGCATTGAAAAACGCGGGAAACCCATTGGGTTTCTCTCTGCGACATCTTCCGTCGCCAAGGCTGGATTTCAAAAACCGGATTGGGAAGCCCGTCGGAAGGCAATTTGGGGAGATCGAGTGTTCACTGATGAGGAAGTCCGCGCGATGCGGGAAGCGGAACTTGAGGGAGACTTGGGATGAGTGTTTATCCCGACACTTCCTTCCTCTGCGCGATGTATCGCGAACAGGATAATTCGGGACGGGCGGATGTTTTCAACGACCAGTTCCCCGGAGTCCTGCCCGTTTCCAGCTTCCTGCTGCTAGAGTTCCGCCAGTCCGTTCGTTTCCAGGCCCGCCTTTTCGAAAACGATCGGACCAAAGGTTTTCCAAAAAACGAAGGCATGGCGATGCTGCGGGCGCTCCAATCCGATCTTGCTGCCGGCGTCTTGGAAATGGTCGCGCCAGATTGGGCGGACGTACACCGGATCGCGGAGGTGCTGAGCGGGAAATACACGGAATCCGGTGGCCACTGCCTTGCCGATATTTTGCACGTCGCCACGGCCATTCACCTCGGCGCGGCGCTATTTCTAACATTCGACGCGAACCAAAAGAAGCTGGCCGTAGCCGAGGGCATGGAAGTGCCGCTTTGATGGCCGTCTTCACGGACCGCGAAATTTATTTCGCCCGCCACGCACAAGATAGGTTGAAGAGTAGGAGTGACTCGGACATTGCATGGCGCACTGAGCTGGAAGTCTTACTAGCAATCGAAGTGGAAATCCGCTGGAGTCCGCGCACATGAATCCGCCTCCAAAAACATTCTGTGCGCACAATCTGTTTGAGATAGGCAAAGGCCACTTGGCGATTGCCCGCTATAAATCAGACGGTCGGGTTGAGGCCGGGGTATTCCTGATGGACGTGTGTTGCCTGGGGGTGAAAGACGCGTTTTTCAGTCAATTCTCCGCGGCTGAATTCCCGGAGTTTTTGGAAGACGTCTTCAAGGGATCCCACGGCGGTCCGCCCGTCGAGCACTCCGGCGCGTGGGGCCGAAAACTGGTGGAAGGCGCTGTGGAATACGCCCGTCGTCTGGGCTTCGCGCCGCATCCGGACTTCAAGCAAGGGGCCAAGGTCATGGGTGGCATCAATCCAAAGGAATGTTCCGAGACATTCGTTTTTGGAAGCGAGGGCAAGCCGCTCTACGTCGCCGGGCCTTATGACGGGGAGGCCAAACGCAACGCGGTCATGAGAACTCTAACCAAGAAATTGGGGCCGCAAGGGTTTCACTTCATCCTGCCGCTCGAGCCGGAAGGAGAGGAAGATTTCGATGACGGCGAGGAGAAATGAGGGCGGGCGGACGCTTGCACATCCTCAGCGGGGAAATGTTCGCGTAGTTTCCGGCGTCCCGTGCGCGGTCGTGATGCCAGTGGTACAGCTCCGGCGCACCGACGAACCATTTCAAAGGGCCGAGTTTCCTGAAGGCTTGCGCAGGGAGCGATTCCGGGCGACGAATCGGCCATGACCGATTGGGAAATCCGCTATCAGTCGGGCGACACGCCTTGGGAAAAAGGCCAAGCTGCGCCGGCGTTGATGGAGCTGTTGGAGAAAAATCAGGCTGTGGATTGGGGGAGCGGACCGGTGTTAGTTCCGGGGTGCGGGCTGGGTCACGATGTGAGGACACTCGGGGTGTTAGGGATTCCGGTGGTGGGGTTGGACGTGTCGCCATCGGCAGTGAAGCGGGCGCGGGAATTTCCAAAGAAGGGAGAGGAAAGCTACGAGCAGGGAGATTTCCTAGACCCGGCATGGCGGGACGGGCGGGAGTTTTCTGCGGTGTGGGAGCACACCTGTTTTTGCGCGATCAATCCGGCTGATCGAGGTCGCTATGCGGAGGCGGTGGCGGGTTGCTTGCCGGTGGGCGGGCTGCTGGCTGGGGTGTTTTTCCTCAATCCGTTCGATCCGGGCGAGGAGGGGTGCGGGCCACCGTTTGGGGTGACGGTGGTGGAGCTGGAAGCGTGGTTTCATCCGTGGTTCGAGCGGGTGGACGGATGGGTGCCGCACGGAGCATTTCCTGGCCGCGAGGAGCGGGAATGGCTGGGACTATTTCGCCGGGTGGCACAGCCATGAGTTGCGGGTGAGACAGGATGTCACTAGCGTGTCGCTCAACCAAGGCCATGAAGTTCGCAATCCTTTTTCCGCTGCTGGCGCTGCTGCCATGGAGCGCCATGGCCCAAGGGGGCCGCTCGTATGTGAATGATCTGAAAGCTCCGGCTAACAGGAAGGATTTGGAAAACCTCCAGAACGCGGTGGCCGAGGCGCTGCCGAAGGCGCGGGCGGCGACGGTGTGCATCGAGATCAAGGAAGGCTCGGGCAGCGGGGTGATCGTTTCGCCAGACGGACTCATTCTAACGGCGGCGCACGTCGCGACGGGGGTGAAGAAAAAGGTGACAGTGATCCTCGAAGACGGTACCCGGCTGAAGGCAGAGACGCTCGGCCTAGTGGCAGACAAGGACGCGGCGATGCTGCGGATCACGGAAAAAGGCACCTATCCGTTTGCGGAAATGGATAAGGCGGAAACGACGCGGCTGGGCGACTGGGTATTCGCACTGGGCCACTCGGGCGGCTTCGACAAGGAGCGCGGATCGGTGGTGCGGCTCGGGCGCTTGGTGCGGATCGCTGGCTCGACGTTTCAATCCGACTGCATGTTGATCGGCGGCGATTCGGGCGGGCCGTTGTTTGACCTAACGGGAAAACTGGTGGGCATTCATTCGCGGGTCGGCCAGCAGTTGCAGGTGAACATGCATGTGCCGATGACGGAGTATATCTCTAACTGGGATGGGATGTTGAAGGGCGATTTCATCGGCGAGGGGCCGTATGCGCAACTGCCGGAGAAGGGGAATGGATTCCTCGGATTGGCCACCGAAGCACGCCCGCAAGGTGGCTTGCGAGTGACCAAAGTGGGCAGCAAAAGCCCAGCCGAAGAGGCGGGCATCAAGGCAGGTGAAACACTGCTAAAACTCAACGGCGTGGTTCTGGAAAAACGCGAGCAAATGCAGGAGCTACTCAAGGAGCTGTCGGCAGGTGACGAGATCTCGCTCGACACCGAACGCGACGGCAAGCCGAAAACCTATACCCTCGAACTTGGTGTACGCTAACTGGATTCTATCAATCGCATCCGCAGCGCTGCTGCTCCCCGCAGCCGGCCAGCAAAGCTTGGATTCCGCTTTCCGGACGACGGGGACAGCGGTGGTTGCGGCGTTCGAAACTCAGCGCCAAGTCCTGCAAACGTCGAGCGCAGTGATCCTAACTGGCCGCAAGGAAATCGCCTATGGCGTGGTGATTTCCGCCGAGGGGCATATTCTAACGAAGGCAAGCGAGGTGCGGGATGTGGCCGACCTCACGGTGACGGTGGACAAGACAAACTACCCCGCAGCGAAGGTGCTGATGGTGGACCCGACGTGGGATGTCGCGCTTTTAAAAGTCGAGGCGACGGGGTTGGTTCCGGTGGTTTACGCACCGACCAGCGCGGTGCCGCAGGGGACATGGGTAGTGGCGAACGGTGCCACGACCCGCACGGCGCGGCGGCTGTTAGCGGGGATCGTGAGCGCAAAGATCCGCGAGATTCCCGCGTCCGGCGGGGCGGCGCTGGGAGTGATCCTGAACCCGAAATCGAAAGCGCTGGAACTGGATGCGGTGAACGAAAAGAGCGGCGCGAAGGAAGCTGGATTGCAAAAGGGCGATGTGATTTTATCGATCGAAGGCAAGAAGGTGAAGAAGATCGAGGAGATCGGGGAAATTCTCAAGGACCGCAAGGCTGGCAGCGCGGTGAAGGTGACTTACCGCCGGAACGAGGTGGAAACCACTGTGGAAGTTAGATTGGCGGCGCGTGGAGAAATGTTCACCGACCAGATGAACCGCAACGACCAGATGAGCGGGGAATTTTCACCTCACCGCAGCGGATTTCCGCGAGTGATGCAGCATGACATCCTTGGTAGCAGGTCGGTGGAGGGCGGGCCGCTGCTAGATCTCGACGGGCGCTGCCTCGGCATGAACATCGCCCGCGCGAACCGTGCCGAAAGTTTCGCGATCCCGGTGGAGGATCTCAAGGAGTTGGCCGCGCACTTGCTGAAGCAGGCGGGGAAATAAGTTAGCGGCTGGATTCGCGGTGGCGCTTGAAGATCGCCAAGGTGCGCTCGCGTTCGGTTTTGTGATCCACGCAGGGCAGGGGATAGTCCGGGGCGATGGGCCGTCCGTCAGTCGGCGCCTCGAGAAAGCGCGTGGGATCGGTTTTCGCGAGTTCGGGAATCCAGCGCTTTATATAAATACCATCGGCATCATACTTGGCGGTTTGCGACCATGGGTTTTGAATCCGGAAATACGGTGCCGCATCGGCACCGGTGCCCGCCGACCATTGCCAGCCTCCATTGTTAGAGGCGATCTCGCCATCGACGAGATTTTGCATGAACCACGACTCACCTTGTTTCCAGTCAATGTGCAGATCCTTAGTTAGAAACATGGCGGTGATCATGCGCACCCGATTGTGCATGAACCCAGTGGCGCTGAGTTCGCGCATCCCGGCATCGACGATAGGGAAGCCAGTGCGGCCCTGTTTCCACATTTCGAACCGCTCGCTCGGTTCGTCCCACGGCAGGCCGCGCCAATCGGGGTTGAACTCCTCATCCAGCACATTCGGGAAATGGTGGAGGATCGCGAAATAGAACTCCCGCCACGCCAGTTCCTTGATGAAGACGTCGATCCCGGCCATGCCTGCCAAATCGGCAGCGGCGCGGGCTTCCAGCACTTCCGCATACACGGTGCGGATGGAAACGAGGCCAAATCGCAGATCTTGGGAAATCCGCGAGGTTCCGTTAGCTGCCGGGAAATCTCGCTTTGCGGAATAGTGTTGGATGGTCCCGGCTATGGCATTCTTCAAGCGCCCAAGTGCTGCCCGCTCGCCGGGAGTGACGGTCTGGGTGTTAGGAATTTCCCAACCCCACACGCTAACTGTCGGCAGCGGCAGTGAAGAAATCTGTGGCGGAGTCCGCAGCGCCGAGGGTTTTGCCAGCGGTGATGGCTTCGTTAGTCCGAGCCAATTCCGGCTATACGGGGTGTAAACCCGATAGGGCAGGGCGCTTTGAGTTAAAACTTCGTCGGCCCCATGCAAGGCCGCATCCGCGTGAGCGTGACACTCGATCCCTAGCTCCGCACACAGCACGCGGACGGACTTCTCCACGGATTTTCCAAACGGATCTGGGTCGGCGTTGAAATGGATGGCGACGGCACCGCACTCCAGAGCCAGTTTGCGAAGCTCAGTGACCGCAGGCCCCTTGCGGATGATTAGACGACCGTCGAGCGTCGTTAGGTTCCTCGCTAACGAATCAAGCGAACCGCACAAAAAATTTTGGCGATTGGGGCCGGTCCATGAATGGTTGCCGGTCCAATCGCCAAGAATATAAACAGGTATAACTGGAATTCCGAGTTTCGCCGCGTGCCTCAGGGCTGTGTTATCTGCGATTCGCAAATCGCGGCGAAACCAATGGATGATGGAAGCTTTCTGGTCCGGCATGACCGAACTTGTCTCGCGGATTTATTCGCGCAACTGTCGAAAACTTCCTCATCCCGGAATTTCATCAGAACGCTTCGGCTAGCAGTTTTTCGGCCTTCTTAATGGTGACCGGAGTCAGCTTGCCATCAACGCGCTTGGAACCCTCGATCGTAGCTTTCACTTCGGCGAGGACTTTTTCAGCAGCGGCTAGCGACTTTTTGCCACCGCCGAATTTCTTGTCAGGGAAATACTTGGTGAACGTCGTGCCAGCGCGGCTGATGCATAAGCGCCATCCTTCAAAGGCTGCGCTTTCGTAGGTGAATCGAGTTAGGTTCTTTTTTGATTTCATATTGATATGGTGGATTGCTCGGGAAACATGGCGTGATTCTGATAGAAATCTAGCCATTTTTTCGAAAATAGTGCCGAATTGGTAACTTTTTGTCAGAAATGCCCGAAAAAATGCTTTGCAAGCCATGCGACCCGACATTTAGTCACGCCCCCGCGGGCAATCGCATCACGCCGTCGGTCCTCTCGGAGGCTTCATAACAGAAGCTTCCGGCCCGCAAGAGGGTAACCCGGCAACCAAAAAATAACATGTCAGCAGTCAAACTCGCTCGTTTCGAGCTCCCTAACCGTCTTGTCCGCAATGAGGACACCGCCACCGAGACCTACGCCCAATTCACCGCCGAGCCATTCGAGCGGGGATACGGCCACACCATCGGCA
>JAYTEI010000292.1:0-14487 GCA_043735445.1 Akkermansiaceae bacterium
GAAAGAGGAATCGCCGCCATCCTGCGCGGCTCGAGAAAGAACCTTGATTTCCCGCAGGAAATCACAAGTCTCGCTAGCGACGAGGAGGATGTATGAACCAACGCTATCCCATTGCTAAACAGAACGTGTCCGGGAAAATGAAAATCCAAGGGCATTATTCCGCCGGTCATCCGCGCGGGGCCATCGTTCACTTCACCGCGGGCAGCAGCGACCCGGTGTCCACTCTGGAGGGCGGGATTGCAAATGGTTACTGCTTCTTCGTCATCGCGCCTAACGGTGATGTTTATCAAAACTTCGATCTCGACTGCTGGGGTTCCCACGCTGGAAAAAGCTTTCATCATCAGCTCGGCAACAGTGTGAGCCAATACCTCGTCGGGATCGAAATTTGCAACGCGGGCAAAGTCCAACAGATCGACGACAGCACCTTCCGGCCGTGGTTCAACGACCCCGCCCACTACCGCCAGAGCAACGAGCCGCTTCCCAAAGGCGTGCCCAAGCCGGCCCGCGATTTGAAGGCAGAAGAAGTGCGCCACGTCGAGCGATTCCATAACCGCGAGGCGGGCTGGTATCATTGTTATACTCAGCAACAGGAAGCTGCGTTGATTGCGCTGTTGTTATGGTTAAAGGGGAATAGTTCCTCGATCTTTAACTTCGAATTCGTCCTCGGGCATGACGAAGTTTCGCCGGGCCGCAAGAACGATCCGGGCGGTGCCTTGTCGGTGACCATGCCGCAGCTCCGCCGCCAGCTCATCGCAATCCATGAGGGCGATGGGATCATCCCGCGGGCAATCATCGTCCCAGAGGACTCGTTGGAATCTCCTCTAACTCCCCGGCTCGGTTATGCTCCTGATCGGTATTTTTCTGAAGCACTCGCGCTGCAAAAAGCCATCAATCGTTATCCGGGAATTAAACTAACCGAGGATGGTTATGCGGGTGATCATACTTCCGACGGCGTCTGCCTACTTACCGGTTATTATTTACTTGGCGATCCTCGCGCCTCGGCGAAACCGGTGCTGTCCAAGAAGGAGAAAAAGGTCGCGGTGAGCGTCACCGGCACTCGCCGCACCCGCATCGGGCGGAAGATTGTCGAGTGGGAAGCGCGGCGCGATAAGCAGGGGCGGATCCAAGTCTATGAACTGCCAGCCAACGACGGTGGCGGGCGCTATGAAGTCGCTGGCATCAATGAAAAGTATGATCCAGAAGAAGCGAAGAAACTCGCCGCATTGGTCAAAGCGGGTAGGTATCAACAGGTCGAAGATGAGGCGGCAGATTACATCGCTAAAAACACCGACCGCGTCGCCAGTCTGGTAACAAATGCTGGGTTAGATGCATTTCTGCGAGATTGCACATTCAACTGCGGCTTCGGTGGGGCGACTAAGATTTTACAACTCGCGCTCAAAGTAAGTGTCACCGGCGGGATCGGGCCGGCGACTCAAGAAGCATTGTCAAAGTTAGAGAAATCCAAGCCGGTAGAACTCCTCCAAGACCTCCGCAATGCGCGGGAAAAATATGAGCGCGACTACATCGGCTACCGCGCAAATTTCTGGAAGGGTTTGGTGAATCGCTGGAACATGGCGCATGTCTTCGCCTTAGAATTGTTGCGCAGCGAGGAAGCGAAATCCGCCGCCACTGAGGTCAAGCTGGCACTCAGTGATGAGGCATCAATGCATTCCGTTGGCGAGGATTCTAAACCTATATCTGAGCCGCAGGACTATACATTACCGCCCTTAAACTTTGCCCCGGCTCGCTACTCAGTCATCGCCGAGCGTTTTCAGGAATTCGCCAACCAGATCGCCGCACTTCGCCTCGAAGAAGACGGCATGGCGGGCGAGAAGACGGCGGCTGCGTTTAAGTTGATCTTTGGTTATCCGTTGGTGGGAAGTGAGGGGGAGACCGTCGTTTCGTGAATGGATAGACTACCCACACTCAGCGATTCACTCCAGCGGCGAGAGCAAATGCGAGAGTGTTTCCGCGTCGATTCGGAGCTTGCTGGTCTCGTCTGATAGAAGTGCTTCGACGAGGGCGGCTTTGTGTTTCTGGAGGTCGAGGATGCGGTCCTCAATGGTGCCGCGGCAGACAAGTTTGTGGACGAAGACGGGCTTGGTCTGGCCGATGCGGTGGGCGCGGTCGGTGGCTTGGTTCTCGGCGGCGGGGTTCCACCATGGGTCGTAGTGGATGACGGTGTCGGCGGCGGTTAGATTAAGGCCGGTGCCGCCGGCTTTGAGGGAGATGAGGAAGATTGGGATCTCGCCGGTTTGGAATTGTTTCACCAAGGTCGCGCGATCTTGGGTTTGGCCGGTGAGTTTCAAATAGGGGATTTTTTCCGCAACCAAATGCTGCTCGATGAGGGCGAGCATGGAGGTGAAGGTGGAAAATAACAGAATGCGGCGACCCTCTTCTAGCAGGGTGGGGAGAAGCTCGGTGGTGAGGTATTCGAGCTTGGCGGACTCGGTGACTTTTTGCGCGGCGGGCGACTTGAGGAGCTGCGGGTGGCAGCAGATTTGGCGGAGCTTGAGGAGGGCGTCGAGGACGATGATGTGGGACTTGGCGAGTCCTTTGGCGGCGATGGCATCGCGGACGCGCTTGTCCATGGCGGCGCGGACGGACTCGTAGAGGTCGGTCTGCTTTTTGGTGAGGTCGATGCCGTGGATGATCTCGGTTTTAGCCGGAAGTTCGGTGGCGACTTGGTCCTTGGTGCGGCGCAGGATGAGCGGGGCGACGCGGCGGTTGAGCGCGAGCTGGGCATCGTGCGAGCGGTCGCGCTCGATGGGCCGACGGAGGTGGGTGTTGAAGGTTTTTTCGTCTGCTAGAAAGCCCGGCATCAGGAAGCGCATGAGGCTCCAGAGCTCGCCAAGGTGGTTCTCCATGGGCGTGCCTGATAGACAAACGCGGTGGGCGGACTTGAGTTTGCAAGCGTTCTGGGCGCTGATCGACTTGGGGTTTTTGATGTATTGGGCCTCGTCGAGAACGATGACGTGCCAGTCTTGGCGGGAGAGTTCCAGGAAATCGCGGGCAAGCAGCGGATAGGATGTTAGGACGACGTCAGCCGCAGCGATTTCGCTAAATCCGGTGGCGCGGTCCTTGCCTTGCAGGGTGAGAACCTTGAGATGCGGAGTGAATTTCTCGGCCTCATCGGTCCAGTTAGGAACGACGGAGGTGGGCGCGATGACGAGCGATGGCAGGCCAGGATTTTTCGCGCACTCGGCGGTGAGGTGAGCGAGGGTTTGGACGGTTTTGCCGAGGCCCATGTCGTCGGCGAGGATGCCGTGCAGGCCGTGGGCTGCTAGAAACTGGAGCCAGCGATAGCCTTCTTGCTGATAGTGGCGGAGTTCGGCCTTGACGGTGAGAGGAATTTCCGCCGGCGGCAGGGCGGTGATGTTTTTCAGGCTGTGGCCGAGCTTGGCCAAGGCGCGGATGGTCTCGGAAGAGTCGATGGCGAGCGAGTCTGCCACGCCGGCGGCGGCGAGCCTGTCGATGCGGATGGCCCCCTCGCCAGTGGGGCCGTGAAAAAGATGGCGCACCTGATCGACGATTGCGATCAAGCGGCGGGCCGGGAAGCGGATGAAGCCGTCCTCAGGATTCTCGCAGGAGAGGGTGAAAAATTCCGGGAGATTTGGGTCATCGGCTGCGGGAAGATCCATGCCGATGGCGCTCGCGATGATCGGGATGAGGCTGACTTGCTTGCCGTTAAGCTCGAAGGAAATGTCGAAGCGGAACCAGTCGATGCCGTGATCGGGATCGGCCTCAATGGCGGGGAAAAACTCACCGGCGTCATGGGCGGTCAGACCGGACTTGGGGTCGATTTCGATGGTCCAGCCGGCAGCGCGGAGATCGGCCATTTCCGGGCTGTCTAGCAAATTCAACCACGCGAGCTGCGGGGTGGGAAACGGATCGTCTGGAACGAACGAATGCAGCGCGGCGGTGTCGAGATACCTGACCGCAAGCAGGCCAGTTAGCGAGAGCAGGCCAGTGGTGCGCAGGCGCTCCCAGTGAACTTGCTCCGCCTTAAAATCGCGTGGCCAGACGATGCGCTTGCCGGCGCTTAGTTCCGCGTGGCTTTGCGGGTGGCCCTGGGCCAGCGGCGCGAGCAAGGAGCTGTCGCCATAACGAAATGAAAGCTGGCCGACGGTGAGTGTGCGCAATTCCCACTTGCTGCCGAAGGTGCGGGAATAAATCCGCAGGTGGGGAAGTGGGGCTGAGGCCGCGCGGGTTTCCGTCTCGACTTGTGTCGGGGTGGGCAAGGCGGCGGAGGAAATGGTGGAGAAGCGCTCTGAGATGATCGAGACATCCCGCGAGGAAACGGCTGGGCCGCGTTGCCAAGCAGTGAGGATGGCGGCTGGGAGTTCACTCTCTAGCAGTCCGAGGTGGCCAGTGGCTGGGTCCAAATAGCGAGGCGGCTGGGTGGGAATGATGATGAGGTCCGGATTTTCACACTCCAGCACCGGTCGAGCGCTGCCGCTGGGTAAGACCTTCCATGTGGCACTAACAGGCACTGGCGACCCCGCCGTGACCGGGCGGTAGTTGTCTGAGTTTTTTTTATCGAAGGCGTCTTGACCGTGGAAAACGTGACCCGTCGCCAAGGCTCCCGTTAGAATTTCCTCCCAGCCTGGCCCTTCCAAGGGCATGTCGCCCCATGGCTGGATCTTGCGATAGCGCTGGTAGTAAATGGCCGCCACCAACAGGTCTTGGGAGGTCATGTACTTGGGCGGTCGCGACGGGTCGGCATTTGCCCGCGACTCGGAAATCCGGCTGCTGCCGTCCTTCTGATAGGTGCCGACGCGCATCACGAAGTGCAAGCTGGCCCCTTCCTGGTGCGGCGTCTGCTCGATGCAAAAGGCGAGGAACCGATGCTCCGGCTTCGCGACTGTGGCGGCTGTTGTGGGGGTGCTGGTCCGGGCTGCCGCTTCGATCGAGACCAACCAAGCTCGCAGCTCCGCAGAAAGCTGTGGGACGGCGCTCACGCTGACCTTGGCCATCTGGGACGAGATAAAGGAAAGCAAGGCAGCGGCGTGCTTGCAGAAGTAACCCACCGGGCACGAACAATCGGGATCGGTGCGCCATTGGCCATTCACTAGGCCGATGATGACCTCCGTCTGATAGGGCTTCGGCGCGGTGCCGTGGATGGCGGCGGAAACGACCATTTCACTCTCGGTGGAGTTCTCGCTAACGACTAGATGGCGGATCATTCGCTCGGAGGCGTAGGCACCGCCGCGGGCCAAGGTCCGCGGGTCGAAGGTGTTTTTCCATTTTCCGGAAATGAGCCACTGCCTGAGGCCCGGCGGCCCGGTAAGGTTCGTGAGATCGTAAGCCATTGAGGGATAGTCAGCGTGTGGGTGGAAGCCCTCTCGCCGGGCCACGATGGTGCCGAATTCTCGGAATCGTCAATGCTTCAGTCCGACCGTTAGGTGACTCATTCGGGGCCACGAAAAAGGCGGCGGGATGATCCCGCCGCCTTCGTTTCACTGTGGTGGGCCGCCGTCGTTCCGAGCCGCGAATGGCGCAATGACGCGGAGCGGTGGCCGCCCATAAATTCATCACCAACAACATTCATAGAACGCCGGCACGGAGCCGGATTGTTTCAAGAAGTGGGATTTTTGAGCAGGGACAGCGACCGAATGTTCACCCGCCCTTGCGGGTCGCGCGATGGCGTGGTAACCGGAGGACCGATGGGCATCAACGACCGAGATTATCACCGCAACGATCGCCGCGAAGGCGGGGGACTTTTTGCGCAGCTCACGCCAGTGGTCAAATGGCTGCTAATTCTGAATTTGGGAATCTATTTCCTCGATCTGTTTTTGGCGAACGCGGCGGGTGACCGGCCGATCCGGGATTTTGGAATTTTCGCGATTCAGTCTGCTGTGTTTGAAGGGAAAATCTGGGAATTCATCACCTTTCAATTTCTCCACGGCAGCGTCGGCCACGTCTTGTTCAACTGCGTGGGAATTTTCTTTTTCGGGCCTTGGTTGGAGCGCTGGTGGGGAGCGGGGAGATTCCTCATTTTCTACCTGCTGTGCGGAGTCGCCGGGGCCGGCTTTTTCACGTTGCTGGTATTTCTGGGGCTGTTGCCCAATGCGTATTTGGTGGGCGCATCCGCCGGCATTTACGGGATCTTCATCGGGGTGGCGGTGATCGCGCCAGACTTGCGGGTGATGTTGCTGTTTCCGCCCATCGAGCTGTCGATGCGGCAACTGGCGATGGCGCTGATGGCGATTTCCGTAGGCGCGATTTTGCTAAAACTGGGCGGCAACGAGGGCGGCGAGGCGGGCCACTTGGGCGGGGCAATCCTCGGCTACCTCTTGATGCGCTATCCGCAATTGTTAGGGCATGGCTCGTCGGTGGAAACCGCGCGGCCCTGGGCGATTTCCCGAACTCCGGCAGCCAAGCTGAGACCGCGCTCATCTTTGGAGAAAGACCAAGATTCCGCCGTGGATGTGATTTTGGATAAAATATCCCGCGAAGGTTTTCAAAGCCTCACTCCGGACGAGCGGGACTTTTTGCAGAAAGCCTCTAACGCCAAACCTTCCTCGAAATGACTGACTCGGAAATGATCGACTGCCCGGATGCCGGGCAGCAACTTGCCCGCTTGCGAGCCATCATGCATCGGCTAAGGGCTGCGGGCGGCTGCCCTTGGGATGCGGAACAAACGCACGAGTCGCTGGTGCCAAATCTAATCGAAGAAGCTTATGAAACGGTGGACACGATCCAGCGCGGCGATTTCGAGCATCTCAAGGAAGAGCTGGGTGATCTGTTATTGCAGGTGGTATTTCACAGCGAGATCGCCGGAGAAACTGGGCGTTTCACCTTCGACGATGTGGCACGCGGGATCAGCGAAAAGTTGGTGCGCCGCCACCCGCACGTTTTTGGCGAGAGCAATGCCGCCGACACGGATTCGGTTCTCCGGCAATGGGACGAGATCAAGCGCGCGGAAAAAGGCGACGAGGATGCCCTCCACTTGCACGGGGTCGGCAAGGGGCTGCCTGGCTTGCTGCGGGCGTCCAAGCTCCAGAAAAAAGCTGCGAAAGTGGGCTTCGACTGGCCGGCGGAAACAGGCGTGATCGCCAAGATCCGCGAGGAACTCCTCGAACTGGAATCTGCGATGGACGAGCAGGATCTAGCTGCCGTTTCCGAGGAAATGGGCGACCTGCTTTTCTCGGTGGTCAATCTGGCGCGCTTCCGGAACATCGATCCCGAGGTGCTGATGGCGGCCGCTAATACCAAGTTTGAATCCCGCTTCGGCGAAATGGAGCGGATTCTCAGTGCTGCGGGCCTGACCTTGGACGCCGCCACCGCAGTGCAGATGGACGATGCTTGGGAAGCGGCGAAGCGAAGGTTGCTTCGTTAGACCTCGGCGATCCCATCACTGAATGGTGACCGTTTTCGACGGACCGGGCGGAAACCATTTGCCGCCGAGCTTGGTGCGCATTCTCAGCCGCCATTCGTCGCCCTTCGTTAGACTTGTCCCGGCAGTCGATGACCGGAACGTAAATTGGGTCGCCGACACGGGCAGGACGTTCACCTTTTTTTGCTCCAACCAATCGCAGCCGGTGGTGGTGATTTCATCGATGAAAATACCGGTCGGCGCATTCGGCGTGGCCTCGTGGGTGTAGATCGAGCCGCCCTGAGTGAAATAGCGGAAGCGGACGCGGAGCGGGACGGCGGACTTCGGCAGGGAACGGGTGGCGGTTGTCACGGCAATGTCGATTTGCGTATCGCTGACGCCTTTGATCGAATCTCCTAAGACTCTCCAAGTTGCGCCGCCGTTGGTGGAGGTTTCGACCACCAAGGTGCTGCTGCGGGTCATGTAGCCGCGCCGGAATTGAAAGCTGAGTTTGGCGTTGGCATTGGCAATGAGATCGCGGTCGATTTCGAAGGATTGATCGGGAACTCCGCGCGTGATCACGTCGTAGGAGGTGGGAAACGTGAGGCGCAACGAGCGGCTACCAGTAACTCCGCTGAACCCCAAGATGGATGAGGTTTTCACGATCAAAGGGTAATTGCCAGTCGTGCCATCAACGACGGTTGACTTGCCGGGATTTTCGGCATTTTCCGTCCAGCGTGTTGAAGATTTCCGGGAAGCCAGCACTAGGACACCCTCGGCACCGGCGGGTGCCTTGAAAGTATAAGAACTCGATGCGCCAGGTGGCACGACTGAGGCACCGGTGATCTGCTGGTTAGAAGTGAGGAGATTCGGATTGATGAGCGTGACCGAGTAGCCAAACGAAGAAGGAATCCCTTGGCCACCAATGCCAGAAATCTGGACCTTGAAGGTCGTGTCCTTGGCAACCGAATTGAGATTCGCGGCGGCTCCCACTTGCCAAATGATGGCGGGGTCGCCGTAGTCATTGCTTCGCAGGGTGCTGAGGATCGGCACGGCATTACCACGGGCATCCGTCATGTTCACCGATGCAAAGGCGAAATCTGCACCCTCGCGGCTGAGCGACCAGAAGGGAGAATTGAGATCTACCGGGAAAAATCCAGCGGCGGGATACGCCACGAATCCCGAAGATTCCTCGAGCATTTCACTGGGTTTTTGTAGGACGTAGAAGACGTTAGTCGGGGGTCGGGAAGCGGAAGCCCCCGGCTGATCGCCGGTGGCAAATTTGGTCGCATTTGGAAAGAGATTCCAGCGGCGGTGACCCACGAGCGAGTTCCAGGATGATGTCGCAGTGCTGTTGGAAAGCTGCTCAATCATATATTCAGTGATCGCACCCGGGCCATAGAGACCGAAGGCGAAATTGCTTTTGGCGTTCGCATTCCAAGCTGCCGGCGACCATCCGATGAGATTGGCAGGCGGATTGTGAGTGAGCGCCGGATCTGCGCCGGTCTGAGGATTGTAGTTGCGCACCAGCATCAGAGCTGCATCTTGTGCGGTCTTGGATTTCAGGGTAGATGCAGAGGGTTTGTAAGCATCTGTGGAGTCGATGGTCACCGTGGAATCCGAGTTCACTGCCACATTTGAACGCAGCCCGCACATCGCGCGGAAGTAATTCAGCCGCCGCTCCACGTCATCGACGAAGGCCGGGGCGATCGTCCCGTTTTTTCCGGAATAGTTGCCAGTCCAGTCGATGCGCTTTTCGTATCCCTCGGATGCTTGATAAACCGCGTGCCAAAACGCCACCACGTCGTTCCGGTCCTGATTGTTGACGGAAAATCCTTTGCTCGCCATGCGCTCGGAGCCGGTTGGATAAGTTCCTGGCTGCCATGCCTCGGCGAGACCTGTCAGCGCGATGACCATGCAAGCCATCTTCATCAACCGGAATTGATTGATCTTCATAACAACGGGATAATTAACTTCCCGGTTATTTTAAACAATCTAATTATTTTATTTTTGAACGATTTTGAACTACCGCTTTCACCGACGGTCATTTCAGCCCTCGGAGTACTCGTAGCGGAGGACGGAAAGACCAAAAAGAGTGGCGGTCTCAACCCGCAAAGTAATGGACCCCAACGAGATGGGAATAAAACCGGCGTCGATGGCGGCGGATGTCTCAGCGGAGGAGAAATCTCCTTCAGGTCCGACGAGCAGCGTGGCCCGCGCGGTGGAAGGATGATTTTTTAAAATTTTCCGCAGCGGAACGGTCCCTGGAGCGAGTGATGCGATAATTTTTAGCCCAGGTGTTTCGGCCTGAGATTCAATCCAACGATCAAAAGTGAGAGGCTCGGCGATTTCGGGAAGAGTGTCCTGACCGCATTGCTTGCAGGCCTCGAGAGCATTGCGCCGCCATTTTTCGGACTTGCCCTCGCCCGGTTGGACGACGGTAAAGCGAGTAACGAGCGGCTGAATAGCGGCGATTCCGAGTTCGACGGATTTCTGGACGATGAGGTCCATGTTTTTCCCTTTCGGGATTGCCTGGGCCAGAGTGATGGCTGGCAGTGGAGGCCGGGATTGAAAGATTTCCCCCAGCTCCAGCGCCACGCGGTCGCGGGAAATGCTGCGGATCTCGGCGCAAGCCCGCCGACCGAACCCATCGAAAACCGTGACCGCATCCCCGGAATTTAAGCGGAGGACTTGGGAAGCATGGCGGGCTTCGTCGCCCGTGAGGGCTGGGGTTTCCTGCCAGGATCCGGGCGGTAAGTAAAAGCGGGCCATGGGGAAGAGACTCATCCGACAGATCGGACGGATCCGTCGGATGCTTTCTATATCACAGATCAAAAAACCGCTTCGCCTTTTGGAAAAACCCCTTCTGCATCGGGGAATTGTGCTCGCCGATAGATTCGGAAAATGCGCGGAGTTTTTCCTGTTGGTCGCCGCTGAGCTTGGTCGGGACTTCCACCTGCACGGTGACGTTGAGATCGCCACGGCGACCGCTCGAGAGCGAGGGCATACCTTTTTCGCGAAGGCGGAAAACGGTGCCGCCTTGGGTGCCTACTGGAATTTTGATCGAGGATTGGCCATCGAGCGACGGCACTTTCAGCTCCCCGCCGAGCGCTGCGACCGAGAATGGAAGCGGCACCGAGCAGAACAGATCCGCGTCATCGCGCTCGAAGATATCGTGATCGCGGACGTGGAGGAAGACGTAGAGATCGCCCGCCGCGCCGCCGCGGACGCCGGAATCGCCATTTCCTGAAGAACGCAGGCGCGTGCCGGTATCGACGCCGGCCGGGATGCGGAGCTTGATGCGGCTGTCGCGTTGGACGCGGCCATCGCCCTTGCAGCTTGTGCAAGGGTCGGAAATCGTCTCACCAGCCCCGCGGCATTCTGGGCAGGTGGTTTGCTGGATGAAAATTCCCGCTTGGCGGGCAACCACGCCACGACCGCCGCAGGTTGAGCAGGCTTTGATGCCGCCGGAACCTTTAGAACCCTTTGCGCCGCAAGGTTCGCAGGGGACGTAGCGCTCGATTTCTAATTCCTTCTCGACCCCGCGGGCAGATTCTTCGAGGGAAATTTCCAGATCGTAGCGGAGATCGCTGCCCTTTTGTTTGCCGGAGCCACGGCGCGATCCGCCACCGCCGAAGAATTCCTCGAAGCCGCCACCGAAGGCACCGCCGAACACTTGCGAAAACAAGTCCATCGGATCGTGGAAGCCGCCGCCGGCTGGGCGTCCGCCGCCGCCGCCATTGAATGCCGCGTGGCCGAAGCGGTCATAGGCGGCCCGCTTGTCGGGATCGCTGAGCGCCTCGTAGGCTTCGCCGAGTTCTTTAAATTTATCCTCAGCCGTGTGGTCGCCAGGGTTTTTGTCCGGGTGGAATTTCACCGCCAGCTTGCGGTAGGATTTCTTGATGACATCCCCCGCAGCGTCGCGGGTCACTTCAAGGATTTCGTAATAATCTCGTTTCTCAGCCATTTTCTTTATTCTGCCGGAGTTGGGACTTTGGAAACGACCACGCTGGCCGGACGCAGCAGGCGGTCGCGCAGCTTATAGCCGCGGCGGGTGACCTTGAGAATGCGGCCTTCGTCGCCGGCTGCACATTCTTCTTGGGCCACGGCGTCGTGCAGGTTCGGGTCGAATTTCCCGCTCGTCGGGATTTCCTCGACGCCTTGTGAGGTGAGAAACTCGTTGAGCTGGCGGCGGACCATGTCCATGCCGATGTAGATCATCGACTGGGTGTCTTGCGACGCAGCGTGCATGCCCATTTCAAAATTGTCGATGACCGGGATGAGTTCTTCTAGCAGCCGCTGGTTGGCGTAGCGGATGGCGTCTTCGCGCTCACGAGTCGTGCGTTTGCGGAGGTTTTCCATCTCGGCGGCGGTGCGCAGGGAAATTTCCTTCCACTTCGAGACATCGGCTTCGAGTTCTTCCCATGGGTCGAGCTTTTCTACGGAAATCTCCGGGGCTGGCTCCACTTCGGGAGTCGCTACTGGCGGTTCAGATGTTGCGTTCGGATCGTTGTCGGCTTGCATGGCGCAAAGCTGTAGTCACGAAAACGCAAGCGTCAACACCGGGGCGCAATGGGAGGAGCTGAAATGGAGCTTTGGCAGGGCAAATGGCCGAACTCTAGCAGTCCGTCAGCCGACTTGTGAAATTTGCTGTGTTGAATCGAATTGCATCAACACGCTGTTTCACTATGTTTCGGCCATGAACAGCCTGACCACGGAGATCGAAAGAACTCTTCCTTCGTTGGAGTCCGAATCAGCGCGGCATTTTGAGCTGGCGGTGAGAGCCATGTTGTCGATGGCCCGCCGCAAAAGCCCCATGGCAGAATCCGAGTTTGATCGTCTGGTAAAAGAAGAACAGGCCTTGCGGGAAGTCATGCGGCAACAAGGCCGGTCATTCTCCGCGAACGACCGCCTGACGCGGGACCAACTCCATGACCGTCATGCGCTTGGTTGATGCTAACGTGCTGCTCTATTCTATTAGCAATAAGCCTGAGGAAGCCGCGAAGGCGGTCAAAGCCCAAGTGGCACGTGCCAGCCACGACTTGACGCTATCCGTGCAAGTGCTTCAGGAGTTCTATGTGCAGGCCACCCGGAAAAGCCGAGCAGACCCGCTCACCCACGACGAGGCATTGGCATTCATCCGTAGCTAGCGGCGCTTTTCCACCCAAGACATCACCGTGGCGGTGTTGGACGATGCGCTCGAAATCAAGGCTCGCTACCAAATTTCCTACTGGGACTCGGCAATCGTCGCAGCCGCGCGGGCGGGCGATTGTAGCGAAATTCTTTCGGAAGACATGAGCCACGGCCAAGACTATGGCGGAGTCAAAGTGGTGAATCCGTTCAAACTGTGAAATTCCGCCATGGCCCAGTTGCCGACTTATGGGAAGGTCGTCGGGACGCGGGATTTACGCCGCGAATTCAAAAGGGCCGGTATTTTAGCAAATGCGGTAGAGCCTGTGAGTCTTTGGGGCGTTTCAGGAATATCGCCACCCATCAAATCCGCTTGCCATCATGGATTTGTGACGATAACCACTCGCCCCCACCGCAGCGAGTTGCGGCTCTCGATTTTCAATTTATGAAGTTGGCCAAGTTGCTCCGTGCGGACCACATCATCCTTGATATGAAGGCCGTGGAGCACTGGCCATCAATCGTCGAGCTGGTGGAGCATCTGGTAGAAACCGATCAGCTTCCCCCTTCCCAACAGGCTGAAATGCTGGAGGCGTTCCGCGTCCGCGAGGAATCCGTGAGCACCGGGATCGGCTCGGGCGTGGCGATTCCTCATGCGTTTTCCGATGAGCTGGAACAGGTGATCGCGGTCTTCGGCAGGTCAAAAACGGGCATCGACTTCGAGGCGCTCGACAATGCGCCGGTGCATTTCATCGTGCTCTTCATCGTCCCTCGGAAGAACT
The DNA here is from genome assembly GCA_043735445.1 of Akkermansiaceae bacterium. Classification (GTDB taxonomy): domain Bacteria; phylum Verrucomicrobiota; class Verrucomicrobiia; order Verrucomicrobiales; family Akkermansiaceae; genus Luteolibacter. The sequence continues at coordinate 13,228 of JAYTEI010000292.1, forward strand.
ATCATTTGCACCTGCAGACGCTCGCCGCCATCGCCAAGATGTTCACCAATTCCGAGGTTCTCCGCCAGCTCGGCGCGGCGGAGGATCATGAGGAAATCCTCGCGATTTTTGATTCCCGCCCGTCCCGCGTGGGTGCTTGAGCGCGGAACACCCCCACCCATTTCATGACACTCATCGAGGAACTTGAATCCCGCCTGTCCACTGCTCTGAGCGCCACTCTCGGCACTCCGTCAGTCGCCACAGTGACCGCTGCGGCCGATCTCCGCTTCGGCGACTATCAGTCGAACGCGGCGATGGTCCTCGCCAAACACCACAAGACCAACCCCCGTGCGTTGGCGCAGGAAATCATCGGGAAACTCGATCTAGCTGGCCTCGCCACCGCCGACATCGCCGGCCCTGGCTTCATCAATTTCCGCATCCTTCCCACGGCCTACGCCGCCCGCGTCGCCGCCTTGATCCGCGACGCGCGGCTCGGCGTGCCCGCCACCGGTGCCGGCAAAACCGTGGTCGTCGATTTCTCCGCGCCTAACGTCGCCAAGCCGATGCACGTCGGCCACATCCGCTCGACGATCATTGGCGATTCACTAGCCCGCATCGCCCGCTTCCTCGGGTTCAAAGTCATCGCAGACAACCACATCGGCGACTGGGGCACCCAGTTCGGGATGATCATTTACGGCTGGAATCATTTCCTCGACCAGGCCGCGCTAACAGCCGATCCGATCGCGGAACTGGTGCGCGTCTATCGGCAGGTCAATTCCATCAAGGAAGAACCCGGCGTGCTCGACGCCTGCAAATCCGAACTCGTCAAACTCCAAGCCGGCGACCCCGAGAACCTCGCGATCTGGCAAAAGTGCATCGACGTTTCTAAAACCGGCCTGCAAAAAATCTACGACCGCCTTGATGTGAAATTCGACCACTGGCATGGCGAGAGTTTCTACAACGACCGCCTCGCCGCCACCGTCGATGAGTTTCTCGAAAAAGGCATCGCCCGCGAGAGCAATGGCGCGGTCTGCATTTTTTCCGATGATTCAAAGCCTCTCGAACAAGACCCCTTCAAGGTCCACAAGGAAGACGGCTGGACCGACAATCCCGCGATCATCCGCAAGGCCGACGGCGGCTACCTCTATGCCACTTCCGATCTCGCGACGATCCAGTTCCGCATCGACGAGTGGCGGGCCGATCACGTCTGGTATGTCGTCGGCGTGCCGCAGCAGCTCCATTTCCGCCAGCTCTTCGACGCCGCCGCGCGGTGGGGGAAAA
>JAYTEI010000293.1:0-14385 GCA_043735445.1 Akkermansiaceae bacterium
CACGCTTGGTGGAACCGATGTGGAGGGAAGTCCACTCACTTACACGTTGCTCGGCGGTCCGGCCAATGGCACGCTCGGTGGAACGGCCCCGAATCTAACTTATCAACCGGCGGCCAATTTCAACGGCAGCGACGCGTTCACGTTCCGGGTCAACGACGGCACGGTCGATTCCGCGCCCGCCACCGTCTCGATCACTGTCACCGCCGTCAATGATGCCCCAGTCGCCCTGTCGAGTTCCGTAACCACTGAACAGGATATTCCACTACCCATCACGCTCGCCGGAACCGACGTGGAAGGTAGTCCGCTCACCTTCACCGTCGTCAGCGGTCCAGCTAACGGCACGCTCGGCGGAACCGTCCCGAATCTAACTTATCAACCCGCCACCGGCTTCAGTGGCAACGATGCGTTTGCCTTTCAAGTCAATGACGGCACGACGACTTCGCCGACCGCCACGGTATCCATCACGGTGTCGCAAAAGCTCCTCCCTAACAATGTCAGCAAACTTTCCAAGACAGGTTGGGCCTTGAAGTATGTCGACAGTGAGCAAACTCCCGAGTCACCTGGAACCTCTGCCTTTGACTCCAATACGGGCACCTTCTGGCAAACCCAGAACTCGGCCGGTTCATCAGCGCTGCCGCATGAAATCCAAATCAATCTCGGATCGGTCCAGAACATCGGCGGATTCCAGTACTTGCCGCGCCAAGACCTGAGCACGGTGGGTTACATCGGCAATTACGAATTCTACGTCAGTCTCGACGGCGTCACCTGGGGAAGCCCGGTTGCCACCGGAACATTCGCCAATTCCATGGCTGAGAAACTTGTCATCTTCACTGCCAAGACCGGTCAGTTCGTGCGCCTCAGAGCCCTTACGGAAGTCAATGGTGGCACCAGTACTAGCGTCGCGGAACTCAACATCCTGCAAGCAATCGTCGTCAACCAATCGCCTCTGGCCACCCCGCTGACATTGACCACCGCGAAGGACACTCCAGTTCAACTGGTCCTCGGCGGCAGCGATCCGGAAGGCAGTGCCCTGAGCTACTCGATTGCCAATGGCCCGCTCCATGGTACCCTCAGCGGGACGGCTCCGAACCTGACCTACCTGCCCAATTCCGGCTTCGTTGGCAGCGACCAGTTCACCTTCCAGACCAATGACGGAACGGTCTCTTCCGCAACCGCCACTGTATCTATCAGCGTCACCCCCGTAGTCGATGTGCCGGCAAATGCCGCGCCGGGGTTCACCACGAACCCCATCTCTTTGACGGCCACCGAAGACGCATCCTTCGCCGGGCAGCTCCTTGCCTCCGATGCCAATGCTGGCGACGTGCTCACGTTCCGGAAAGTCTCCGGCCCCGCGTGGCTAACAGTCTCCACCGCCGGCGAACTCGGCGGCACTCCGCTTAACGCCGATGTCGGGACCGGCTCCTTCATGGTAAGCGTCAGCGATCCGTCCAACGCAACGGCCACCGCGACCCTGACCATCACCGTTGCCAACACCAACGACGCGCCTGTTTTCACGGTCAAACCGCTGGTCTATCCCGCAGGCACCGAGAAAGGTCCATACCTCGGACAATCCATCGCCGCCACCGCGACCGATCCTGACGCCGGAGATACCATTGCTTACTCCAAGGTTGATGGTCCCGCGTGGCTGGTCATTGCCAAATCGGGAGCACTCAGTGGAACTCCACCGAGCGGCAGTGCCGGGACCAACCTGTTCACCGTCCGCGCCACCGACACTGCGGGAGCATCAGACGACACGATCCTGCAAATCAAAATCAATGCCAACACCCTGCCGCTGCCATGGAGTCTGGACCGCGTGGGTAGTGGCAATATCGCCGGAGCCGCCACCTACAGCGCTTCAGTTTTCACCGTGGCTGGCGCAGGGGGCATGGCCTTAACTGAAGATTCCGGGAGCCTCGGCTGGCAAACACTTAGTGGCGCTGGAAGCATCACCGCCCGACTCAGCGTGCTCAGCAACACCGGAACCTCCGCCCGCATCGGAGTGATGATTCGTGAGTCCCTTGCCGCGAACTCCCGGCAACTCTTCATCGGAGTCGATGGCACGGGTAAATATCAATGGATTCGCAGGCTCACCACCGCTGGCAGCGCCTCCAAAACCTCCAAGACCGCAGTGGCATCAGCCGCGATCTGGGTGCGCTTAGTCCGCGCTTCTAACGTCGTCACTGCTTATCAAAGCACCGATGGCTCCACTTGGACGAAAATCGGCAGTTCCACCGTGACCCTACCTAGCAATTGCTACGTCGGCCTGTGGGTCAGCAGTGGCGATAAAGGACTGCTCAACTCCTCGAGATTCACCAACGTCGTCATCACTCCATGATGCCTATTCCGGCGCGAACAATGGCAGCGGCTCCTCTGGCAGCGGCGGCGCTTCGTCTGGCAAACCCAAGGATTTCCCCGCCTTTTTTGCATCGATGAAATCTTCCGAACGCTGCTTCCCTTCCGCGATTTGCTTGGAGGTCATTCGTATCAAAAGAAAAGCGATCACCTTCTTCGCCGCCGCGTCGCCTTGAGTCGCCGCGAGATTCGACCACTTGTAAGCCTCCACGTCATCCTTCGGAACGCCGACGCCCGTTAGGTGCATCCGGCCGATCTGACACTGAGCAGCCGCGTTTCCTTGCTCCGCGCTCATCATATACCACTTCGCCGCTTCCACGCTGTTCTTCAGCACGCCTTTTCCGCTGATGTAAATCCCGCCGAGCTTCATCTGGGCCTCGCTATTTCCCAGCTCCGCCGCTTTGGACAACCATTTCACCGCCGCAGCCACATCCTTCGTCACACCTTCGCCTTTCAAATAAATCCCGCCCAACTCCAACTGCGCCACAGCCTCTCCTTGCTCCGCCTTTGCCACTAAAGCGGCCACTCCATCTCCATTTGCGCGGTGGGTCGCCACCGTCATCGCCAATACTAGCAGCCAGCTCGGATATGCTTTCATTGTGCGGATACAAGCACCCGTCACCGGGCTTGGCAATCCGTGTCTTCTGCCGTTTGTCCGCTTGCGCCGCTTCCCTCCTCGCCTAGTCTCCGCCAATTATGGCTCGCAAAGAGGTTATTATAAAAGCGGCGATCGTCCTGTTACTGGTCTGGAGTTGCGTGGGGGTCGTCCGCTTTTATGCCGGATCTCGCAAAATCACTGCAGAGCGCGTCAACCGCGAAGTCGCTGCCGCCCATTTCGCCGCTTGGTCTGCGGAGAAATCCCCTCCATCTGCAGCCGAGGCCCAACGTCGTGACCAAGAACTCCGCAAGATCGCCAGCCTCGTCAACGGCCTCGATTTCCAAGAGCGTGAAAAGAACCGCGACAACCGCGCTGGTGAATCATTTTTCCGCAAACTTTCCTCCACTGAAAAAAGCCTGTTCATCGATCTAACCATCAAAGAATCCATGGGCAGCTTCATGGAATCCATCGACGCAATGAAGCCCGAACAGCGCAAGAAATTCGTCGAGCAAGGCCTCAAGGAAATCACCCAAGGCCGCACCGGAGAAGAGATGGCCCGTGCCGACGAACTCGGCTCGGATTTGTTAGACAAGATCAGTCAGCAAGGCATGAAAGCCTATTTCGAAAAATCCAGCGCTGACACCAAACTCGATCTCGCCCCGCTGATGGAGGCGATGAATGAGATAATGCAGGGTCTCCGTGGCAATGAATTCGGCCCACGCCAATGAGACATAAACGCGGATTTACGATGGTCGAAATGCTAGTCGTGCTTGCAATCATCGGCACGCTTGCCGCGATCATCTATCCGATTTCCCGCTCAATGATCGGCAAGTCCCGCGAGGCCGTATGTCTAACCAACCTCCGCTCGATCGGCGCAGGATTGCAAACTTACCTGCAAGAGCACAACGACAAGATGCCGGAACTCGCAGCAGGGCGCGCCTACAAAGCTGAAGACGTCCCGGTGCTGGATACCCTCCTGTTACCTTACCTGGAAACTCCTGATACCTTCCACTGCCCGGCCGATCACACGCAGTTTCAAAAATCTGGATCCAGTTATATGTGGAACGCCACTCAGAATGGACGACATATCTCCCAGCTTGCCTTGTTCGGCATCAAGGACCGACCCGACAAGATTCCGTTGATTTATGAAAAGGAGGCTTGGCATCCTAACGGAATGAATTTCCTCTACGGCGACATGTCTGGCTCTAACAAACTTCGCCTCGCTGTGGGTAATTGAAATTTGCTTCATTATGCTCGTCGTCAACAGTCTCTTCAAAAAGTTCAGCGGCAAGCCCGCGCTCGCGGACATTTCATTCCACGTCCAACGCGGTGAGATCTATGGCTTGTTAGGTCACAACGGCGCGGGCAAAAGCACCTCGCTCGGCATCATCCTCGGCATGGTCCTACCCGACCGGGGCGATGTCACTATCGGCGGAATTTCCGTCCTCAAGGATCGTTCGAAAGCCCTTCGCAAGGTCGGCGCGATCTTCGAAGCTCCCGCGTTCTACGACTACCTCAGCGGTTGGGATAATTTAAAAATCCTGATGGGCTACTCCAGCGGCTTCGACCCCGCTGCCGCCCGCAAAGTGATCGACCGCGTCGGCCTAACCAAACGCGTCCACTCGAAGGTCCGCACCTACAGTCACGGCATGCGCCAACGCCTCGCACTCGCCCAAGCGCTGCTTCCCGAACCCGAAGTCCTCCTGCTAGACGAACCCACTGACGGCCTCGACCCCGAGGGCATCAAGTGGTTCCGCGATTTCATCCTCAACCTCCGTGACGAACGCGGCATGACCGTGCTGTTCAACTCCCACTTGTTAGCTGAAGTCGAGCTGATGTGCGACCGCGTGGCCATTCTCCGGGAAGGCAAGCGCGTCTTCGAAGGAACTGTGAATGGCCTGCAGGACGACACCCCGGTATTCGAGGTCGATCTCGAACCTTGGGGCACCGCCTGCGGTCTCATTCACAGCGGCGGCGGCGAAGTTCTATCAACCGGGCGGATTAGTCTGCCCCATTCTGCCGATCCCGCAGTGCTGATAGAAACTCTGGTCCGCGCCGGCGTCCGCATCCGCGCCTTTTCGCCGGTCCGCCGCTCGCTCGAAGACCTCTACATGGAAATCCACAACGGCGCGGCCAGTCCTAACTAACATGCTCTTCCTTCAACAACTCCGCGGCGAACTCCGCAAACTCTTCGCCCGCCCTAGGACGTGGATGGGTTACGGCGCGTTCATCATCATGGAGGCCGTCATCCTGCTGGTGTATAAGCTGCCCCGTAGCCAGAGTTACATGCACGGAATGTTAGAGCGCAATGGCCTAGATTTCGGCACTTATTATAGCTCGCTGACCATTACCTTCACCATCATGCTGTTGAGTATGTTTCTGCTAGGCTCGATTTATTTCGCGCTGGTCGCTGGCGACATCGTGGCCAAGGAAAACGAGGATGGCAATCTGCGGCTAGTTTTCGCCCGCCCGATCAGTCGCTTCCGCTTGTTGTTGGTCAAATACACTGCCGTCTCGCTCTACACCGTTTCCTTCGTCTTCTTCGTCGGCGTCACCGGTTATGCGATGGCAGTCGCCGCCGTCGGCTGGCAGGGCGGCTTGTTCGTCATGGAACCGAAGATGAAAGTGTTCGCCGCCTATCCCGATTGGTGGGAAGGCGCGAGCCGTCTTGCGCTCTCCGCCGCGGGCATCGGCATCAGCATGGTCACCCTCTCCTCCATCGCTTTCATGTTTTCCTGCTTCAAGATCAAACCCGCCGCCGCCACGATCATCACGCTGACCATCTTGTTCGTGGACATGATTTTGCAAGGTTTCCCATTTTTCAAACCCTACGAGAGTTACTTCATCACTTGGAGGATGAGCGCCTGGGTCTTCATCCTAGAACACCACGTATCATGGCCGAAAATCATCGAGTCATACGCCTTTCTACTCGGCCTTAACGTCACCCTCTTCACACTCGGTTGGCTCTCCTTCCAAACCCGAGATTTCAAAACGTGATTTACATCGCAAACCACGAAAATAGCTTTCCAGTGCGAGCTGCAATTACCAAAAAAAGCAAGCAGGGCAAATGCCCTGCTTGCTAGAAAGTTACTCGGTCGAATATCAGTTACTTCTTAAGCGATGGAAGGAAGCGACGCATTGCGCCGAGACCAAGAACGCTCACGCCGAGGAGTGCCAAGGTAGCACCACCATCCGGCACTCGCGGTGCTGGGCTGTTGATCCGAATCCCAGCCGAAAATACTTCCATTTTGGGTTGCCGTGAAGCTCCAGCTTCCCACTGTAGGGTCGGATCCCGCCACTGAAGCGATTCCAAGTCCCGTTAGCGTCAAGGAATCGCCTACGTTCTCGTCGATGAACGTGATGGATGTCAGATTGAATGAGGATGACGGTGCGCCACTGGTCGTGAACCAGAGAGGGCTGATAGGACCAACAAAGGGAGAATAGACAAAGCTGTTGTAGTGGACGCCAGCACCCAGAAGTCCGGAATAGGATCCCGTTGGATTGGTTACGATGGCATTTGTTCCGGGATGATTGGTATGCTCATCAACGGAGTTCCCGGCTATCCGGTGGAGGCTCTGACGCTAGAGAATATCCTGCTAGAACTCCCCGGCGGAGGAACCGCCGAAGCAGCAAAGGTCCATCTATCCGAAAAAGAAAATGCCTACCCGGAATTCAACATGTTTGGGAAAACCCTGCCAGCCTATGGCATCTACGCCCGACACGTCCGCGGGGTGAAGTTCAACAACGTGCAGACCACCTTGCTTAAACCTGACGCGCGTCCGGCCACGGTTTTCATTGATGTGGCGGATGTAACGCCCGCAGGCTTTGCCGCAGAATCAAACGCTTCCAAATGACTGGCAAAGCTGGCCAGATCGCGGGGAAACTGGCGATCATGGCGTTTGCCGCCGGAGTGCTTGTCTGGCTGGTGCAGAAACGGATCGCACTCCGTGAGTGGGAAATGGCCACGCCAGTGAGGCTATTGAATCCGAGGAGCCGCAGTGAGCTGAGAGGATCATTTGTTGGAATTCCGTGGCTTTCCCCGTCCTCCATTTCATAGTCTCGCCATCATGGCCACCCCCTCTGACATTCTGCTAGGTTCACTCATCGGCGATGCCCTCGCCCTCGGACCCCACTGGATTTACAATCAACGCGAGATCCACGAAAAGCTTGGCCGCGTGACCACCTATCAGCCGCCGCTTGCGATCTATCATGCCGGGAAAATGGCCGGAGATTTCACCCACTATGGTGATCAAACTCTCGTGCTGCTTCGCTCGATCGTGGAAGCCGGTGGCTTCGATCTAGCAAGTTTCGCGTGCGCCTGGCAGGCTTTTTGGGAGAACCCTGCCACCATTTCCTATCGTGACAGCGCGACCAAGACCACTCTCGCCCACCTCCTATCTCATTCATCTCCGGCATCCACCTCCGACGACATCGCCGGGGCCGCGCGCATCGCCCCGCTGTTTCTGCTGGATTGGGAAAACGACGCCTCATTGCTCGCCGCCGTTAGATCGCAAACCGCTTTCACCCATGGCGATCCTGCCGTGATCGAAGCCGCTGAGTTTTTCGCCTGCGTGACCTTGGCCGTGCAGCGCGGGACACCCATCAAAGCGGCACTGCTAGAAACCCAGGACTCAGCGATCTGGCAAGCCCTGCCCGCAGAGTGGTTAGAAAATGCTCTCGAGTCCGCCACCTTCGATGAGACCGATGCCGCCGCACTGCACCGGCACGGCTTGAGCTGCCGGACCGCCGACGCCTTCCCCGGCATCTGTCATCTCCTGCTCCGTCACCCAGAAGACCCCGCTCTCGCGCTGATAGAAAACGCCAACGCCGGTGGCGACAGCGCAGCCCGCGGAATGATTCTTGGCCTCGTCTATGGCGCGCGCTTCCCGGTTGCCACCTGGCCGGTGGAGTGGTCGGCGGGCCTCCGCGCCCGCGAGGAAATCGACGGCTTGATCCGCAAGCTCAACTAAAGAAAATCGCTCCCGCTAAAATGAGGGCTTTACAGGTGTATAAATTACACTTACTAGCCGCCATGCGGTTCACCTATCAGCACCCGCGCGCCGCGCTCACGGTAGATTGCGTGGTGTTCGGCTTCGATGACGGCGCACTTAAAGTGCTGTTAATCCGCCGCGGGATCGAACCCTATCAGAATCGCTGGGCACTGCCCGGCGGGTTCGTCCGCCCTGATGAAACGCTCGACGCCGCAGCCCGCCGCGAGTTGCAGGAGGAAACCGGGCTGCGCGAAATCTATCTGGAGCAGCTCTACACCTTTGGAGCCATAAATCGCGATCCTCGCGAGCGGGTGGTCAGCGTCGCCTACTTCGCCCTCGTCCGCCGCGCCGAGCATCTTCCGTTAGCCGCCACCGATGCTGCGGAGGCTGCGTGGTATGAAGTGGCAGCCGTGCCCAAGCTCGCCTTCGACCATGCGGAAATTCTTGCGCAGGCACTCATCCGGCTGCGGGGGAAAATCTGTTGGCAGCCGGTCGGCTTCGAACTGCTGCCCAAGAAATTCACGCTCACCCAATTTCAAGCACTCTACGAAGCGATCCTCGGTCGCGCGCTCGATAAACGGAACTTCCGCAAAAAACTGCTCGCGCTCGATTTGTTAGTCGCACTCGATGAATCCACCACCGCCGCTTCACGTCGCCCCGCGCAGCTCTTCCGTTTCGACCATCGCAAATACCAAGCTCTCACCCGTAAAGGATTCATCTTCGACCTATGAACACCACCAACCCACTCCTCACCGATCTCTATCAACTCACCATGGTCGCCGCCTATCATGCCAGCGGTCGTGCCGAGCAGGAGGCGGCGTTCCATCTATTTTTCCGCACGCTGCCCTTCAAGGGCGGCTATGCCATCGCCGCCGGGCTGGGCAGCGCGGTGGAGTGGCTAGAAAATTTCCGCTTCGCAGCAGACGACATTGTATATCTAGCAACTCTGCGGGATTCGGAAAAGGCGCCGTTGCTGCAGCCCGCGTTTCTTGACTATTTGCTGAATCTAAAACTCCCGGTCAGCATCGACGCCATCCCCGAAGGAACCTTAGTTTTTCCGCATCAGCCACTCCTCCGCATCACCGGGCCGATCCTGCAATGCCAGTTGCTAGAAACTGCGTTGCTTGACATCATTAACTTCCAAACACTCAGCGCCACCAAAGCCGCGCGCGTCTGCCAAGCCGCGCAAGGTGAGCCAGTCCTCGAGATGGGATTGCGCCGAGGCCAGGGGGCAGATGGAGCCGTCTCCGCCAGTCGCGCCGCTCACATCGGCGGTTGCGCCACCACTTCTAACGTTCTAGCAGGGAAAACTTTCGGCATCCCAGTCAAGGGCACGCACGCCCACTCCTGGGTGATGTCATTCGAGAGCGAACTCGAAGCCTTCGAGCAGTATGCCGCCGCGTTGCCGGGAAATTGCATCTTCCTCGTCGGTACCTACGACACGCTCGAAGGCGTCCGCAACGCCGTGAAAATGGGCATCAAACTCCGTGAGTCCGGCCATCGTCTGCTAGGCATCCGGCTGGACTCCGGCGACCGCGCGTGGCTCAGCCAACAAGCCCGCATCATCCTCGATGAAGGCGGTTTCCCAGATGCCGCCATCGTCGCCTCGAACGATCTCGACGTAAATCTAATTGAAAGTCTCAAGCACCAAGGCGCAAAGATCAACGTCTGGGCGTCGGCACCAAACTCGTCACCGGCGGCGACCAAGCCGCGCTCGGCGGTGTCTATAAACTCGCCGCCGTCCGCGACGCTGCGGGAAACTGGCAGCCGCGCATCAAACTCAGCGAGCAGGTCATCAAAGTTTCCACGCCCGGTCTCCAACAGATCCGCCGGTTCTCGCAGGACGGGCAATTCATCGCGGACGCCACTTACGATGCTGAGCTGGATTGCCCTGAACCATGCCACGATGGATGGTGACACTTCGGGTTCGCTCGCTGTTATTAATCAACAGCAACCCACCGCCGAACTCCGCCCCGCCGGTTCCGCGCAAATCGACGATGGCGACCTCATGCCCTACCCGGTGCTCGATGTCATCGAGCGCGCCGCCATTCGCGACAAGCGCGGCCCCGCCGATGTCTTCATCATCATCCAGCGCGAGTTCCCCGAATACCCAGCGACCCAGCTCTTCCAGTGGCTCACCCGCTGCTTCCAACTCTGGTCCCGCAACCAATGGAAACGCGAGCGCTACGCCCCAAGTTTCCATCTCGGCGACCCAAACCTCGATCCGAAAACCGGCTGCCGCTGGCCGATCCTCAGCGGTGGCTTTGCCTTGGAACTCGAACAACTCAAACGGCAAATCAATGTCTGAGAGCAACTCAACAAACCAACCTCCATCACGGATTCAACGCTATCACGGATGCCTCTTGGGATTGGCGACGGGTGACGCACTTGGAACCACTCTGGAGTTTCGCAATCCGGGAAGCTTTGAGTCAATCGATGACATCGTTGGCGGGGGGCCGTTCAGCCTGAAGCCCGGGGAATGGACCGACGATACTTCCATGGCGCTATGCCTCGCGGAAAGTTTGATTGTCCGTTTGGGATTTGACCCGCTGGACCAGTGTGAACGCTATGTCGATTGGATGCAGAACGGACACCTCAGCTCGAATGGTTATTGTTTCGATGTCGGCAATACTGTCACCAGAGCACTGATGGATTTTCAGATCACCAGGAATCCCTACAGCGGCCCATCCGACAAATACGATGCTGGCAACGGCTCGATCATGCGCCTCGCCCCGATTCCCATGCGATACGCCGACGAACCGGGTCAGGCGGTGTATTTCTCAGGTGAAAGTTCACGGACTACCCATCAGGCGGTCACCTGCATCGACGCCTGTCGTTATCTGGGCGGTATCCTAGCAGCACTGCTTAACGGACAGAGCAAAGAGGCGGTGCTGTCACCGCTATTTCATCCAACGAACACGGCATGGGACGAAAACGAACTTTGCTCGGAAATCGCTCAAGTCGCCTCAGGCTCATTCAAAAGAAAACAGCCTCCGTCCATCTGTGGATCGGGATATGTCGTCCAATCACTGGAGGCCGCACTATGGGCGTTCCACCATTCGACGGCTTTCCGCGACGGTGCGTTGCTGGCAGTCAATCTGGGCAATGATGCCGACACGACCGGCGCAATTTACGGGCAACTAGCCGGAGCCTGTTATGGCATCGAAGGCATCCCTGCGGACTGGAGATCGAAGATTTCACACTTTGATCTCATCGTTGATTTCGCCACGCAACTTCATAACCAAGCATTGCAACCTCAATCACAATGAACCGCCACGCACTTCTCCTTATCCCCATCCAGAACGACTTCCTTCCCGGCGGCGCGCTCGCCGTGCCGGGGGGGGCGACGAAATCATCCCGATCAGCAACGCGCTGGATGCGTTGGAATGCGGATTCAAGGTGAACGTGCATCTGGCGGCCTGCCGGGGAGTGGATTTGCAGGCGGCCGATTGCGACATGGCGGTGGCCGCGATGCGTGAACACGGGGCGGTGATCCGGTGAATCCGCAGGTGCTTTGAGGAAATGGTGCCTTGAAATTTCCTCGGCCTAGGGAAATCCCTGTTGTTGCTTGACCCGCTCGCGCCATCTCTCCACGTTGCCGCCCCGCCGCCTGCCCCGATGGCAAGTGGTAAAAACTAACCGAACCAACCTACCGAGCAGCTATGGCCGCGAAGATCTATACCACCAAGGACGCCCCGACCGCGCCTCTCAAGAAGAAAACCCTCGCCGTGATCGGCTTCGGCTCGCAAGGCCATGCCCACGCACTCAACCTCAAGGACAGCGGCCTCAAGGTCATCATCGGTCTCTATCCGAAATCGAAGTCCCGCGAGGTTGCCAAGAAGCTCGGCTTCGAGGTCATGGACACCGCCGAGGCGGTCAAAGCTGCCGACGTGATCTTCGTAGCCACCCCGGACACGGTGATTCCATCGGTTTATAACAAAGACATCGCGCCGCATCTAACGAAGGGCAAGACCCTGCTTTTCTCCCACGGTTTCGCCGTCCATTTCAAGACCATCACCTGCCCGACGGATGTGGATGTGATCCTCGTCGCGCCGAAAGGCCCAGGCCACACCGTGCGTTCGCAATTTGTGAATGGCAAAGGTGTCCCCGGCTTGATCGCGATCCATCAGGACGTCTCCGGCAAGGCCAAACAAATCGCGCTCGCTTGGGCCGGTGGCATCGGTTGCGCCCGCGCCGGAGTGTTTGAAACGAACTTCCGCGAGGAAACCGTCACCGACCTTTTCGGCGAACAAGTCGTCCTCTGCGGCGGCACCACCGCCCTAGTGAAAGCCGGATTCGAAGTGCTCGTCGAGGCTGGCTTCCAACCCGAGATGGCCTACTTCGAGTGCCTTCACGAACTTAAACTGATTGTGGATTTGATGAACGAACAAGGCATCGCCGGGATGCGTTTCTCGATCTCCGAAACCGCCGAGTATGGTGATGTCACTGTCGGTCCGAAGATCATCGACGCGTCGGTCAAGAAGCGGATGGTCGCCCAACTCAAGAACATCGAGAACGGCAAGTTCGCCAAGGAATGGACCGCCGAATACGCGGCCGGTAACAAAAACTTCAACGCCATCCGCAAGGCCGAGGCCCAACACCCGATCGAGAAGGTCGGCGAGAAACTCCGCTCCACGATGAGCTGGATCAAGTCGAGCAAGATTAAGAAAGGCGCCAGCCAAGCGAGCTTCACTTCCTCGTCGAAGTAAACATTCCGACGTTAGAAAATTCACAACGCCCGTCTCCTGCGAGGGAGCCGGGCGTTTGTTATGTTACAAGATCCCGGCGAACTTGCGAGGTAGCTGTATCGAGTTTTACTAACGAAATTCTTATAACCTCCAACACCACATCTCGAGGCGGTAATAGAGCGTCCCAAACAGATGCCGAATGACTCTTGATGTGTTCCTGATCCGGGAACGAAAACTGTGTTGCCTAGATTTCACCAAACTCAGCCACCAGATCCTCATCATTCTCCTTATTTAAGCAGCTCGGCCAGGCGCATTTCCAACAGTTCGGTCAATGGGATCGCACCGCCTTTCGTGGGGAGTGTGCCGGTGGCTAACATCTCACTCACCGGGATCGGTTCGCCGGCGGTGACGCGGGCGGTGCGGGCGACCGGATAGGTGGGAAATCCGAGCAGGTCTTCCTCCAGCTTGAGAAGCGTCTCGGCACGGCGGTCGAGCGTGGGATCAGCTAACAAATAATCGCCGATGTAGCTGTGGGCCTGCAACGCGGTGAACACCCGGTCGAGATCATCCAGCAAAGTTTCCTTATCAGCGGGCGAGGGCGGCCTCTCCGCATCCAGCAGGCGGCGGCGGATGCGGTAGCGCAGCGCCCTGACGCGTTCGGGCGGAGTCACGGCTTTCGCATCGCGCGGATAGCGGCTTTCCACCAGCGTGAGCAGGGATTCGCAGAGATGAAACAACCGCTCATGGACGCTGCCCGTGCCGGAGTAACCGAGGTATTCGGTTTCCTTGAGCGCGAGAATGCCCGTGCCGAGGCGGAGGATGCGTTCGTCCACTGGCATTAGCGGTTTAGGGGTCCAGCCGATCCGATCTTCTAACCGGGAGAGCCGCTCGCGGAAGGTAGCTTCCACTGCTGGATCGTGGAAAAACCGCAGGCCCACGGGCACCAGAAATGCACTCTTCTTCACAGGCAAGCGCACGGCGACTTTGAGCAAAATGGAAGCCACGCCCTCGTTGAGCGGATCCAGCCGGCGGTGGTGGTGATAGATTTCACCCTCTGGGAAAATGACCAACGGATCGGCACCGGTTTCTAGCAGGGTGATCGCGGTCTTGATCGCGGAAAGGTCCGGGCCGTCGCGATCGACGGAAAAAACACCCATGCCCTGCAAGGCCCACGACGCCGTGGGACTCACTTCGAAAATCTCGCGGGCCGCCATAAAGATCGCCCGCATCCCATGGCGGGCGGCGAGCTCCATCACCACATGCGGGTCCGAGTGATCGGAATGATTGGGTGCTAACAACACCGCGTGACCGGCCTCGTTGAGCTCGCGGACGCGCTGGAAACCCTCGGCCTCGATTTTCCCGATGCGGTATTTCCGCGAAAGATGGACCGCCCGGTTGAGTGCCAGACCGAGCGGCCTCAGCCATGACTGCAACTTCGGCGGGCGGAAGGTGTAAGGCAGATCGTTGCGGAGGCGGCGCATGATTTTTCCTACCCGGATCCAAAAACTGCTTCCGGAACCCTGTCGCCTAACAGGCAAGGTGTTTGCCGCGATTCTGGATCCATTTGTGATGAAGTCGGGCGCTGGCCAGCTCCGATTTTCTCTCCCGCACCCTAGTTCGCATGATCCCCACCGAGACCTGGATCAGGCGATTGCCGACTCTTCCGCCGCGAAGCGCCGTTACACCCTCTCCTCCCAAGGTCTTCACTCCACAGTCAGCTTAGATCATCTAACATAATTTTGGATTTTGTCGCCTC
>JAYTEI010000294.1:0-14365 GCA_043735445.1 Akkermansiaceae bacterium
GGCATGTTAGGCGCGGACGGCGTGCCGGCGGGCGCGCGGAACTCGAGGTGCGGGCGGTTGCTCAGATCCACGACGACGCGGGCGAGCGTTTCATCCATCGGCAGGTAACAGCAGCCGTAGCGGCGGATGCCTTCCTTGGTGCCCAATGCCTCGCGCAAACAATCGCCGATGACGATGCCGGTGTCCTCGATGGTGTGATGGAAATCCACGCCAATGTCGCCGACGGTTTTCACGTTGAGATCAAACAGGCCGTGCTTCGAAAACAAGGTGAGCATGTGATCGAAAAACGGCACGCCGGTATCGATGGAGGAGATGCCCGAGCCGTCGAGATTGATCGACAATTCAATGGCGGTCTCGGCGGTCTTGCGGCTGCGGCTGGCGGTGCGGGGTGGGGACATGGAATGATAGATAAACTCGGGTCTGGAGCAGGCTGCCCCAGCCACCTCATCATTTGCGACCCTTGGCTTCCGCTTCGAGCGGTGCCAGATAGCGCGCGGGGACGAGGGCGGTTTTTGCGGCCGTTAGAGCCACCGTGACTACGGCGGCATTGCTGCCGTTGCGAACCGCGTTGTAGAGGTCGCGGTAGCACTTGCCGCCATCGACGCCGAGGGTCGTTTTCACCGCAGCGAGGCGGGCTTGCTCGAGCTCGCCGAAGGTGACGGTGGCTTCGAGCGATGCCTTGTTGAACGGGCTGATGGTGACCCAATTTTGCTTCGCGTCTTTCTCGGCTTTGAACCGCGCGGCTAACTGATCGTTCTCTTCTTTGATCGCGGATTCGGTGACTTTGCGATCCTCTGGATTCATTTGTAGGAGGCCCACGTCGCGCACTTTCACGCGGGCATCGAGGGTGAGCAATGACTGCTTGGCTTCCGCCACTTGGTTTTGAACGACCTGCCGGATTAGCGGGGCCAAGGCACCGTAAGAAAGCGTGGTGCGATAGTCGCGGTCGAACTCAGCAAACGCCCGCAGCGCAGCGAGGAACTGGCTATCGTTTACCAAGCGGCGGATCTTCGCTTCCTCGACGCGGGCGTCTAGTTCGTAGGCATTCGCTTTGTATTCCGCAGGAGTGACGATCTTGCCGTTAAATTTTACGCCGCCGTCGGCAAGCAGAGTCGCCTCGGACTTGAGCAAGTCGAGGATCGCCTTGGCTTCCTTCGTTTTGCTGCTGCTGCGGTTGTCTTTGAGGAATTTTTCCACGGCAGCGATCTGGTGCGGATAGTCGTCAGCCGCAAGCAAATCCGCCGTGGGGACCAGTTTGGCGATCGCTTCGAAGGCTTTCAGGTCAGGTTGATCGGCGGTCCTTTTGACGACATCGGCTTTCGCGACCCGCCGCTCGTCCTTGATGCTTTTGGTGATTTGGACCTCGAGCACATAGGTGTCTCCGACTTCGCTGAGGACCTTGGCTTCGAGGTTTGTGCCGTCTTTCAGGGTAAATGTCTCGGCGTGAGATGGCAGCGTGAGCGACAACAGGCAAAGGGCGGCAAGAGCAAGATTCGTTTTCATCAAGGGTTATGGGGTAAGCTAACATCGTTAGCGTTTATGATTTTTTGGGCGAGGGCAAGACCGCTTCTTGTAATGTATCAGGGGTAGCAACGATACGAGATTGGCCATTTGAAAATATCACCATCACCGATCCCGCCGGCACTTCTTCTTTGGAGTTCGCGGCCCGCCGCTGGAACATCCGCAGCGACAGCCGCTCGGTGGCCAGCTTCAGCTCTGGGGAAATCCCAGCTCCGGCGATGACCGTTACCTTAAACTCGCGGGCCAGCGTCGCTTGCAAGAGGTCGGTGTGGAGGATCGGTTGCTCCACCGCATAGGTCGGCAGCGGCGTCGCCAGTTGGCTGAAAGTCGCCACCAGCGCTCGCTCGCGTTCGGCGAGACGGACCTCGGCGAAGGAAATCAAGCCCGCCGTGGAGTCGTCGAACAGCATCACCAGATCGGTGATTGGCAAATCGAGGAGGCGCGCATCGTCCGGGCATTCCTTGAGGAACTCGGCATCCGTAAACAGTTCCGCAGCGGTGGTTGCTAGATCCTCGGACCAGATGAGCCATTTTTCATCCGAGCTGATCGTCGCGACATCGAGCGCCGCTTGCATCGCCAAGCCGTAGAGAAATGCCCGGCCCTCGCCGATGGATTTCGGGGCGTC
Source organism: Akkermansiaceae bacterium (assembly GCA_043735445.1). GTDB lineage: Bacteria > Verrucomicrobiota > Verrucomicrobiia > Verrucomicrobiales > Akkermansiaceae > Luteolibacter. Next base: position 2,147 of record JAYTEI010000294.1, read on the forward strand.
CTTCGAAAACATCCGCACCTTGGGACCCTCAGCAAACGCTGCCCGGCCCTTGTCTAACAAAGCAATCGCCTGCTCCCGGAATTGCGCGTCGCCAGTGACGCCGAACGCCGCCGCATACGCCGACACCATCCGGAAGGTCGCACCCGCGTGCGAAGAATCGTCGCGGGCGATTTTGCCGAGCCGGGCGTTGCGGACATCGAGGAGTTTCTTGCGGCTAGACTCATAGCGCGGGCCGAAGCTCTCTAACGATTGCCCTTGTTCCGCCGCGAGCATCGCCAGTGTCTTGCCTAGACCCATGCTGTTGCTGCGGAAATACTTGCGGCGCGGGTCCACTTCGGACGGCAAATTTCCCAGCCCTTTCATGCCGGTCGCCTTGATCCACCACGCGGCGTCTTCCGGCGGTAACGCTTTCTCGATGTCCTCGACGCTCCACAACCACGCTGCCGGGTCCGACTCATCCACCAATCCCGCAGCAAACAGACCTTCGGTGGTGCCGAAGGATTTTTCCGCGTAAGCGATCAGCCCGAGCGCTTTATTCAAAACCAACGGATCGCCGTTCGCCCGGTAAACATGTAACAGGGCAAGCGCTGCCCGCCCCTGCGTCGTGCAATCTCGATAGAAAGACGGCAGCGTCCATGAGTTCCCAAGGCGCGCGGTGAAAACTCCGCCCTCCAGCGGGTCGAACATCGCGCTCGGCAGCAGGTCGATCATCAGCTCGCGGATGGTTTCTAACGAGCGCGAGCGGATTTCCGGAGGCAGGCCCGGCTGCATCGCCGCCGTCGCTAACAGGTCGATGGCCCCGGCTGGGAACAGCCCGCCTGCTTCATCAAACGTGCGGAAACTTGCGTCATAAAACGAATTGAGCTGGCGCAAGCTGCGGACCACATCCTCGGCGGGCTGCTTGCTCATGACCTTGGAATTCTTGCGCCGCGAGATCCGAGCGTGGCGGCTTGCATTGTCTGCGGCGCTGTTGAGCAGCACATAATTCTTGTGGGTCTCCGCGTCTTCCGCCCGCATCTGCGAGATCATCGAGTGAGACTGGTTAAACAAATCCGCCACGTTTCCCGCCGAGGATTTGGAAACCGGAATCCACGCGACGGGATTTCCCACATCCGTCATCCAGACAAACAACGGCAACTGCAAGCCTCGTTTGATTTCGCTGCACAAATCACCGGTTAGAAGCCCAATTTCCCGCGACGCATCGCCGTCGATGAGCACCGGCACATAGTGATCATTGATGGTGGCAACCAACGCCGGATTATGCGCTAACGCCGCCAGCACGCTCTGGAATCCCGGCTGCTGCGGAAGCGCGATCACGCCGAATAACAAGCGGTTAGCCGCCTTCGCCCGCGCCAGCGTCTCCGGCGTCCACGGCTGCCAATGGATCGGCGAATCCGCCTGGCTCCGATAGATCGCCCCCGGCAAATTGCCTAGACCGTTAGACGCCAGCTCGGCTGCTAGAGTCACCACCGGAGTGCTCTCCGCCGTGACATCCGCACTCCGCTTCCGGCAGCCTCCGCTCCCTAACAGCAAGCTGCACAGTATCGCGGCAAGTGCTGCCGGGCCTAAGGAAATGGGTGGGTTCATAAATGAGGGATGGGTTCTCCAAAAGGGACTCATCTCACCCTTGGCACCGCCATCTTGAAGAAAAGACTTCCGCTGTGGCAAGCCGAAGCTAGCCTCGCGCAACAATTCCCTGCCTCGTGTGATTAGTATTGCCGTTTCCAGCCAAAAAGGAGGGGTGGGTAAAACCACCGTCTCGATCAATTTAGCTCATTCGTTCGCCCGCGCTGGAGTTAAGACCTTGCTGGTCGATGCCGATCCCCAAGGCTCTGTCGGCCTTTCCCTCACCCGCCAATCGCGCCTGCTTGCCGGGTTTTACGACTACCTAGCAGATCCCGGCACCCCGCTCGAACGCCTCATCGTCCCGACCCGGCTGGAAACATTTTCCCTCGTCGCCAGCGGCCAAGCCAGCGACTACGAAGCCGGCGGCGGCGGCATGGGTGCCCACCTCGCCCGCGTCCGTGGCTTCCTCCGCAGCATCGCCGCCCGTGGCTTCGATCTCTGCCTCATCGACACCGCCGCCGGCCTATTCGGCGTCACTGGCGATGTCATTTCCTCCAGCGACGCCATCCTGATTCCCCAACAGGCCGAGCCATTGGGCATCCGTTCGGTTCCCAAACTCCTGGAAGGCCTCAACCGCCTGCGGGTGATGAATCCCCGGCTCAGCGTGCTCGGCGTCTGTCTAACGATGGTCCAGAACGACCTCGCGGAAAGCACCGAGGCTGCCGCCGCCCTCCGCCAACTGCTGCCGCCGGAAATGGTCTTCCAAACCCAGATCCCTCGCGACGGGTTGTTCGTCAGAGCCAGCGCCCGCGGTCTGCCCGTCGGCGTGCTCGAAGATGGGGCCGGCGCACAACTCGTTTTCGATTCGCTGCGCGCGGAGATCGAAGCCAAACTCGAACCGAACAGCGGCCACGCGGTCGCCCGTGGCTGATGGACCCGATCAATCCATGGCTGGATCCCGCCGAGGTCCGCCGCCTCGCCGAGCGGCTCATGCAGCCCAACCGCGAACCCGCCGTGACCGCGCCGGACGCCGGGTTCAACGATGCCTTCGTCGGCTACGCCAGCGAACCCGTTCCCCAACCGCCCGCGCCACCGCCGCCCGGCCGTGAAGTCATCCCGCTCGCGCCTCTAACCCAAACCACCGCCCGCGGCCCGTTTCTCGATCGCATCACTCGCTTCCGGGATTGGCTGCACCACAGTTTCTCCGCCACCGGCATCTTCATCCTCGACCGCGAAGGCGCGGTGATTTTCGACGAAAGCAGCCACGGTCGCCTGCATTTCCTCGCCCGCAGCCTAGCCCTCGCCTCCCGCCGGCCGGGTGCCCTGGCAGGCAATGTGCATGTGAAGATCGGTGCCGGTGCCACCCTCGAAGTCATCCCGGTGGACACCACCTACGGCTGCCTCGTCCTCGGCGCAGTCGTCCCCGAAGCCCTCGATCCACCCGCCGTCCTCGCGGTTATGGAAGCTCTCGCGCGAGTCGCCGCGCCGCCCGTGGAGGGTGAAATGCGCTAGTTCTCGTCTAACGGAGCCACGACCGCTGCCGTCGTAGCGCGGAAAAGCCGCCAACTCGTTACGGAATCACCCTCACCCGATAGAAACGCTTCGCGGGCTTGTTCGCCGTGGCATCGGTGGCTTGCAGTGGCCCACCGGTGCCGGTTAGGTCGGGGCCGAGTGGGGTCCATGAATTCGGGGCGAGGGTGGCGCTGGTTTCGATGCGGTAACTGATGCCGGCGACGCTGGGGAAGGTGAGGGTGAAATCGCCGCCAGGGACGAGGCCCGCTTGGGTGATGGCGAGGCGGCTGCCGGAGTTGTTCGGAAGGGTGCCTGCTAGATATTCTTGCAGGTTGTTCATACCATCGCCATCCGGGTCCGCGGTGGGATTCACGCCGAGCGTGGCGAAGTGGTCGGTTTCCCACCAGTCGGGCAGTTCGTTGGCGTTGGTATCGACGATTTTCAAAAGGTTCAATCGGCCACCGGTCGCCACCAAGCCGCTCAAGCCGGCGACGGCGGTGGTGTGGCTGACGATGCGGGCGACCCGCTGGACGGCGGTCTCGGCCGGGAAATTTCGCGCGCAAAATGCGACAGCCGCAGTGACCTGCGGGGTGGCCATGGAGGTGCCGTCTTTGAATTGATAGATGTTCGCCGGGACGAACTCGTTGACCAGTGTGACCGGCGAGTTGACCCGAGCTAGCAGGCTCGCGCCATTCGCCTGGGAGGCGGAAACCACGGGAATCCAAGCCGCCACATTACCGAGCGTTCCGTTGAAATCGCCCGCCACGTTGTTATAGATGATCGCGCCCACGGCTCCGGCATTCATCGCGTGGGTGACCTTGGTGGCGAAGGTCTCGGTGCCGCGCTGGATGAGGGCGATGTTTCCTGAAACGCCTGCGGGAAACTGGGCGGCGGCATTTCCCGTGCCGCAGTTGATCAAGGTGGCTGTGAGGGCGGGCGTCGTTCCGGCGTAGGTCATGCCTTGGGCGGAATAGGGGGTGCCACCGACGGTGACCGAGGCGTTAGTTGCACCCAGCCAAGTCGGCTTGAGGGAGTAAATGTTAGTGCCCGGCGCGGCGAGATCGACGCTGGTGGCCCCGAAGTTAGAAAAACTGGCGAGCTGATCGGTCTGGGTGCTGGCGGCGACGACGATCATGTTAGGACGGCGATAGCCTGCGGGATAGGTGGCAGTGACGTCGTTGTTAGCCGTATTATTTCCGGCAGCGGCGCAGACGACGATGCCGACATTTCCGACTGCGGTGATGGCCATGGATTCCGCGCTGCTGAATGCCGCGCCGTTAAATGAAGCATTGATCGCTACGATGTTCACGCCTCTGGATTTCATCATGGCGGCATATTCGAGTGCGGCTATTTCCGCAGCGGTGGAGATGTTCAAGCCGTCGTCGGAGACTTTGAGCGTCATGACGTGGGCCTTGAAATCTGCGCCGATGACGCCGAGCGAGTTGTTACCCATGGCGGCGATGGTGCCTGAGACGTGGGTGCCGTGTTCGCCCGAGTCGGTGACGTTGGCGTCGTTTCCCACGAAGTTGAAACCATGCAGATCGTCGATCCGGCCGTTGGCGTCGTCGTCGAGGTTGTTGCCTTGGATTTCGCCGGAGTTGGTCCAGAGGTTGGCGGCTATGTCCGGGTGAGCGGTGTCGAGTCCGGTGTCCATCACCGCCACCACGACCTCGGTGTTAGACGGGCGGGCGAGGTTCCAAGCCGCGGCGAAGCTGATGTCATCGCCGCTGGTGCCAGTGGTTCCATTCACCGTTTGGCCGGAGTTTTTCAAGGCCCAGAGTTTGTTGAATGATGGATCATTCGGCTCTAACGCCGAGACTTGGCGGAGGTAGTTAGGCTCGGCGACGAGGACATCGGGATCATTTTTTAACTCCGCGATGAGCACCGCAGTGGACTTGGTGGTGGAACTAACAACCGCGATCACTTGCTGCTGGTGGGCCGAGAGCCAGCCGAAATGCCTGGCCATTTTTGCCGAATGGCGACCGGCTGATGCCCGAGCCGTCCCGAGCAAAACGTTTTGCCGATAGGTGACGATGACCTCGCCCTCCACGAAATCGGCAGCCGCGGCGGCTTGGGCCAGGGCGCCGGCAAGCACCAGCCCGGCGAGGAGATGGCGGGAAATCGGCGGGTTCTTAGGAAGTCGGATGGCCATGCGCTGGACCAGCCAAGCAGGCATTGTTTCCCTGTCAAAGCTGGATCTCGGCCCATCTCCGGCGGGGTATTGTGGGACATAGGAATTCTGGCGAATTCGCCTTGCGAGCGGGACTCGCAACCGGCAAGCATTCCCAGCGTGACTCCTGAACTTGAGAACTTGTTTTCGTTTCTCCGCTTTCCAAGCATCTCCACGGACTCTAACCATGCGACCGATGTCCGGGCTTGTGCGCAATGGCTGATCGCCAAACTCACCGGAATGGGCTTGGCCACGGAGCTTCACGAAACGCCGAAACATCCCGTAGTCGTCGCGAGAAATGAGCACCTCGCCGGTCGCCGCACGGTGCTCATTTACGGTCACTACGACGTGCAGCCCGTCGATCCGCTGGCGTTGTGGACGAGCGGGCCGTTCGAGCCAGTCATCCGCGATAATAAGATCTGGGCACGCGGTGCCGCCGACAACAAGGGCCAGATGATGGCCCATGTGTTAGGCGTCGAAAAAACCCTGCGGGAAACCAACGGCTTGCCGGTGAATTTGATTTTCCTGTTTGAGGGCGAGGAGGAAATCGGTAGCCCGAACCTCGCCTCATTCCTGCTCCATCATTGCGACGAGTTGAAGTGCGACGTCATCGCCATTTCCGACACCGGGATGGTCGCGCCGGGCGTGCCGACGCTCGGCTACGGCCTGCGCGGCATCGCCTGCTGTGAAGTCATCCTCCGCGGCCCAAAAGGCGATCTCCACTCCGGCCTCTTCGGCGGTGCGGTGGCAAATCCTGCGGCGGCGATGGCGCGTCTAATCACCAGCCTCCACGCGCTGGATGGCACCGTTTCCGTCGAGGGATTCTACGATCACGTCCGCCCGTTAGAGGCTTGGGAGCACGAAATGTGGGCTGGGCTTCCTGGCGTGAGCGATGCGGATTTCCTCGCAGTCACCGGCTCGCCCGGCTTGTTTGGCGAGCCCGGTTATTCCTCCGCCGAGCGCACGTGGGCGCGGCCGACGGCAGAGGTCAACGGCATCGGCGGCGGTTATCAGGGAGAGGGTTCGAAGACGGTTCTACCCGCCGAGGCATTCGCCAAACTTTCCTTCCGCCTCGTGCCCGACCAGAACCCGAAGGACATCATGGAAAAGGTCAAAAGCCACATCGAGTGGCATTGCCCGCCCGGGGTCGAAGCCGAGGTCCGCGTCGGCCACGATGGCAAACCTTACGTCACCAATCCCAACTCGAAATACGGCCTCGCCGCGCAAGCCGCGCTGCGCACGTCCTTCGGCGCAGAGCCCGTCCTCATCCGCGAAGGCGGCAGCATCCCGATCGTCCAAACTTTCCGCGACATCCTCGGCGCAGACACGCTGCTGCTAGGCCTCGCGCTGTCCGACGCCCAAGTCCACGCGCCTAACGAAAATTTCCCGGTGGAAAACTTCGAGGCCGGGATCCGCTTGAACCAGGCATTGCTGTTGGAACTGGCCCGCTGAGCACTGTGCGATAGGTCTTATAGGACCTATAAGACCTATCTCTTCCCACCATGTCCGATCCCATCACTCCCAAGCTCGACTTCATCCGCGAGATCATCGCCACCGACCTCGCCTCCGGCAAACACGCCACCACCATCACCCGCTTCCCGCCGGAGCCTAACGGTTACCTGCACATCGGTCATGCCAAGGCGATCTGCCTGAACTTCGGCATCGCTGCGGAAAACGCCGCCACCGGTGCCAAGTGCCACCTCCGCTTCGACGATACCAACCCGGAAAAGGAAGAATCCGAATACGTCGAGAGCATCAAGGCGGACGTGAAATGGCTCGGCTTCGACTGGGGCAGCGACCTCTATTTCGCCAGCGATTACTTCACGTTTTTCCACGACTGCGCCGTCCACTTGATCCGCCAAGGCAAGGCCTACGTCGAGCAACAATCCGCTGAGGAAATGCGCACCCACCGCGGCAATCTAACCACGCCCGGCACGCCCTCGCCCTTTCGCGACCGGTCGGTGGAGGAAAATCTTCAGCTCTTCGCTGCGATGAAGGCCGGCGAGTTCAAGGAAGGCGATTGCGTGCTCCGCGCCAAGATCGACCTCGCCTCGCCGAACATGAATCTGCGCGACCCGGTGCTCTATCGGATCATGCACGCCGCCCATCACAACACCGGCCGCGACTGGTGCATCTATCCGCTCTACGACTTCGCCCACCCGCTCGAAGACGCGCTCGAGCACATCACTCACTCGCTCTGCACCCTTGAGTTTGAGAACCACCGCCCGCTTTACGATTGGTTCATCCAGAACTGCCCGGTGCCGTCCAAGCCACGCCAGATCGAGTTCGCCCGGCTCGGTCTAACCTACACGGTGATGAGCAAGCGCAAGCTGCTGCAACTCGTGCAGGAAGGCCACGTCGGCGGCTGGGATGATCCGCGCCTGCCGACTCTATCCGGCCTCCGCCGTCGCGGCTATCCGGCCGCAGCCGTGGTGCATTTTTGCAAACGCGTGGGCATCACCAAGTTCAGCGGCACCACCGATGTCGCGCTGTTGGAGTTCGATGTTAGGGACTTCCTCAACACCGCCGCCCCGCGCCGGATGGCCGTGCTCGATCCGGTGAAAGTCGTGCTCGGAAATTGGTCCGCCGAGCCTCACGCCAGCGTCGAGGTGCCCAACCATCCGCAAAACCCGGAGCTGGGAAATCGCGACATCCCGATTTCTAACGAGGTCTGGATCGAGCGCGAGGACTTCATGGAAGTTCCCGAGAAGAAATTTCATCGGCTCGGCCCGGATCGCCACGTCCGCCTCAAGGGCGGCCACATCATCCGCTGCACCGGCTTTGAAAAAGATGCTACCGGAGCCATCACCCTCATCCGCGCGGAAATCCTGCCTAACACCATCGGTGCGGACTCGCCGCCGGGCGTCGAGTGCAAGGCCGCCATCCATTGGGTCGATGTCGCCACCGGCGTCGATGCCGTGGTCCGCATCTATGATCGCCTCTTCACCGTCGAAGACCCAGACGCCGCAGAGGGTGGTTTCCTAACCGTCATCAATCCCGACTCGCTGAAAACTCTAGCTGCCAAAGTCGAACCCGCGCTCGCCGCCGCAGACGCCGGGTTTTCCTGCCAGTTCGAGCGCACCGGCTACTTCATCGCGGATGCCGCCGACCATCAGCCCGGCGTGAAGCCAGTCTTCAACCGCACCGTCGCGCTGCGGGATTCGTGGGTGAAGAAGGGGCGCTAAGAAATGTGTCCCGGCTGTCTCAGCCGGATCCAATGCCACCGCTCCCGGCTGAGACAGCCGGGACACTTTCTGTTTCACAAAGCACTCCCGCTGGTTCATCACTCAGTGCCAGTGCGAATCATCCCATTCATTCTCCTGCTGTTAGTCGGGCACGCGAGCGCGGCGGAGACGACGGCACAAGCGGGAGTGTTAGTGCGGGTTTGGCAATCGCAGGACGGCTTGCCGAGCAATGTGGTGCGCTCAGTGGTGCAGTCCCGCGATGGCTTTTTGTGGGTGGCCACGGCGGAAGGGGTGGCGCGGTTCGATGGTTATGAATTCGAGGTGATCGAGCCCGAGGGCGAATTTCGGCGCGTCCGCTTGGCATTCTCGCGGCTATTCGCGACCTCGGGCGGCGGGGTGTGGGCGGCGACCTATCAGGGCGGTTTGTTCAGGGTCCACCAGGGGCGTTTGCGGCGGGTATTGGACAATATCCGCAGCCCGAGTCCGCCGGTGGTCACGCAGTTGATCGAAACTTCTAGCGGCGCGTTGTTTTTCAAACGCGGCCCGGAGTTCGGGGCCATCGCTAACGACGGTGTCGCCTCGCCGCTGAATCCGCCGGAGGATCTCGTGCGGGCCTTTGATGAGGATTTTAAAAAACAACTCACCAGTGGCAGAGTGGTCGATCCCGGCGGCAGGCCGACTCTCTGGGACCGCACGGGACGGATCTGGCAAGCGGGAGTGAGCGGCGGTCTAACGGTGACTGCGGAAGGTGAATCCCCGCTGCCCGTGGAGCTGCCCGAGCGTGGGCTGGGGTATGCGGTTAATGAGTTGTTCGAGGATCGCGAGGGCAACGTGTGGGTGGCATCGCCGATCAACGGCTTGGTGCGCATCAGGCAGGGGCGCGTGAATGTGCTCGATACCCACGAAGGTCAAAACGAGCGGGCGGTTTTGGCACTGCTAGAAGATCATGCGGGCACTTGGTGGATCGCAAACCGCCACGGCGGCCTCAGCCAATGGACGGCGAGAGAGACGCGCCACATCCAGCTTTCAATCTCGCGCTCCGCCGCCGCGCTGTTTGAGGACCGCGACTCGCGGCTGTGGGTGGCGTCGCAGAACGGCAGTGTGTATTCTTATGAAGGCGGATTTCTCCAACCCCAATTTTTGCGCACGCAGATCCCGTCCAAGGTGAAGTCCATCACCCAAGACTCAAAGGGCACCCTGTGGTTTGGCGGCAGCCAAGGTCTCTCATCCTACTCGGGGGAAACGGTCCACCAGTTCGGCAAGGCGGACGGAGTGGCGGATCTTGATCTCACAGTGCTCCAGCCATTTCCCGGCGGGAAAATCATCGCCGGCAGTGCCTCGGGCCAGGTCTTGTTAGGCGATGCCCGCGGCTTCGAGACCATCGCCGCACCAGGGATTTTGCAGCACCAATGGATCTCCGGCATCCTCCCGATTTCCGCCAAGGAAACCTGGGTCTCCACCCTCGGCAGCGGCCTGTATTTGTGGGACGGGAAAAAGTGGACTTGTTTCGATGCCAACGACGGCCTGCCCGATTCGCGGCTGACCTGCGTGATCGACGATGGCCGGGGCTACCTGTGGCTCGGCTCGTTAGGCGGAATCATCCGCGCCGAGCGCAAGGAGTTGTTAGCCCGCGCTCGCAGCCCGGATGCCGCCGTGAAATGGTTGCGACTCGACCACACCGACGGCCTGCCATCCCGCGAGTGCATCGGCGGCTATCAGCCGGCCGGCTGGCGGGCGAAGGACGGCTGGCTGTGGTTTCCCACCGGCAGCGGCATCGTCCGAGTCCGCCCGGAGGTCGTGGAAATAAATCAAACGGCGCCGCCAGTTTACTTACAGTCCACTCGGACTAACGGTGTTTTGCGCAGCGGAGAAACCGGGCCGATCACCACCGAGCCGGGACGCGGGCGGTTAGAGTTTCGCTTCGTCGGACTGAGTTTCAGCTCGCCGGAAAAAGTCACCTACCGCGCCCGGCTGGCCGGCTTGGATGATTCGTGGCGGGAGCTCGGAAACCAGCGGGTGGTCGCCTACGAGGCGGTGCCGCCGGGGAAATACACCTTCGAAGTGATCGCCGTGAATGGCGACGGCGTGCGCAGTTTGGCCCCGGCCCGGATCGCCGTCGTGATCGAGCCTCATTTCTGGGAAACGGCGTGGTTCTATCTATCCGTCGGGGCGTTCATTCTGATGATCGCGGTGGGCGTCGGCTGGCTGGCCGCGCGGACTCGCATGAAGAGCCGGATCCAAGCGCTGAAAGTCCGCAACGCCAGGGAAGGGGAGCGCTCACGGATCGCTCGCGATCTGCATGACGACCTCGGCGCCAGCCTCACTGAGATTTCCATCCTCGCCGCGCTCGCCGCCGAAGATGCGGAAACCGGCCCCTTGCAGCCCGCGCTGGATCAACTATCGGTCAAGGCCAAGCACGTCGTCGGCAGCTTGGATGAAATCGTCTGGGCGGTGAATCCGCGCGAGGACACGCTGCGGTCGCTGGTCGATTACCTCGCTGCGTTTGCCCGTGAGTTTCTCGACATCGCCCGCATCCCGCTGCGCACTGATGTCGCCCGTGAGATCCCTGAGTTTCCCCTCGCCACGGCCCAACGCCATGGTGTGTTCCTCGCCGCCCGCGAGGCGCTCAACAACATCGTCAAGCACTCCGGCGCCACCGAAGTCCAGCTCCGCATCACGCTGCTCGATTCGGTGTTAGAAATCCAGCTTGAGGACAACGGTTGCGGTTTCGAGCCCGACTACGCCACCGGTGGCAACGGCCTTGGAAACCTAAAACAACGGATGCAAGAAGCCGGCGGTGACTGTCGCATCGAAACCTTCCGCAGCCAGGGCACCACCATTTTTCTGACTCTTCCCTTGCTTGCCACCAGCAAACTCGTTTCTTAATCCTATGCCCATTTCCAAAGAGCCGCTCACCGAGATTGCGATCGTCGAGGACAATGCCGCGCTCGGCTCTGGGCTTCGCAAAATCGTAGAATCCGCCGCAGACTTCCGCTGCATCGGGGTCTGGACCAGCGCCGAGGAGGCCTTGAAAAAAGTCGATGCCTTCCGGCCTCAGGTGGTCCTGATGGACATCAATCTCCCCGGCATGTCCGGGATCGAGGCCACCGCCCGCATCAAGCAGTATCTGCCGGAAATCCAAGTCATCATGGTCACCGTTTACCGCGATCACGACCAGATCTTCGCCGCGCTCAAAGCCGGAGCCTCAGGCTATTTGCTCAAGCGCTCCACCCCGGAAGAAGTCCGCCAAGCCATCCGCGACGTCCGCTCCGGCGGTGCGCCGATGAGTGCAGAAATCGCCCGCCGCGTGGTCGAGGCATTTCACCAACCGCTCAAGTCGCCCCAGGCCGACGCCGTCAAACTCTCCAAACGCGAAACCGAAATCCTCGAGCTTCTCACCAAAGGTCTCGCCAACAAGGAAATCGCCGATCGCCTCGACATCAGCGTGGAAACCGTCCGCGTCCATCTGCGCCGCGTTTACGAGAAACTCCACGTCCACTCCCGCACCGAAGCCGCGATGAAATTCCGCGACTCGAAGGAAGACCAGCGCGGCCCGATCAGGTAATTCCGTGCAACTGTCGGGCGGTGTGGAGCGGGTTCGGATCGCACCCCGCGAGCCTCCTATTGCCATAGGAAATGCACTGATCTCCCTGAGCTGCGGGGGACTTTTAGAATGATCTGGCGGAATCTTACACAACTCGCCCGCGATCTTACAAGCAAGCTGGATGGAAGTAGAACAGACTGCGCCCGGTTCCGTCGCGACCTTGATTTTCCAAACTCTAGCCG
>JAYTEI010000295.1:0-2989 GCA_043735445.1 Akkermansiaceae bacterium
CACCGAGAACGTTGAAGACATCGTCAAAAAAGGCGACGTCATCACCGCCAAGTGCCTTGGTGTCGACGAAAAAGGCCGCGTGAAAATGTCCCGCCGCGCCTGGCTTCGCGACCAAAAGGCCGCTGAGGCAGAAGCGCAGCAGCCTGTCGCTGCCGAGTAATTAACTCAAGGAGCGGCGATCTCCGAATCGCCTCTTCCTATCAACTATTATCAAACCGGCGTCCCCACGAGGGCCGCCGGTTTTTTGTTTCTCTGAAAGTGGCTCGGGCGTCCCTGCCCCGCCTCCTGACCCTCCCAATCCGCTCCCATTTAAAAGATGGATTTGCGGCACGAACCGGCACACATCCCCCCATGGCAACCTTGCAAAACAATCCATGCCGCTCGGATCGGCACGTCGCCCGGCTCACTCCGGAGGACAAGTCGTTGCTGACCCGCGCGGCGGCATTGGAAGGTTCTTCCCTTGCCGCCTTCGTCGTGTCCCATATCCGGGACGCAGCTCAGGAAGTCGTTCGCCGCCACGATTCCATCCGACTGAACGAGGCCGAGTCCCGACGTTTTGTCGAAGCCTTGCTCGCTCCTCCTGCGAAACCCACCGAGCGCTTCGCCAAGGCGCTCAAGCACCATCAGGAAACGGTTACCGAGCGCTAGAGGAAAGCAGGGTTTTCACCTGCTTCATGCTGATGAAGAGTGAGGCGGACCCGAAAGTTCGGCCACGGAGGGGCTAAACTAAGCTATGGTGGCGGGGTGCGGGAAAGAGATAGGAGATCATGGCTTATCGTGCAACAAGCACGGGGTGGTCGGCCTCGGCAGCGGCGTATTCGAGGCAGGCCGTGATGTCCTCGGATTCGAGATAGGGGTAGTCTTCGAGGATCTCCGCGTGTGGCACTCCGGCGGCCAAGAGACCAAGCACGTCTTTCACCCGAATTCTCATGCCTCGGACACAGGGGCGTCCGCCACATTGGTTTGGGTTGAAAGTGATTCGACCGATCATGTCGCTAAAGTAGCCGAGGCGAAGGTATTGGTAAAGAAGTAGGTTTTCCTCACCGGAACTTCACCCCCAGTCCCTTCGTCAGCGCTTCGAGCACTTTCTGATGGGCGGTGTCGATCTCTTCCGTCTTGAGCGTGCGGGTGGACTCGCGGTAATGGAAGCGGTAGGCCACGGATTTACTGTCGGCGGCGATCTTCTGGCCGGTGGGGTCGGTGAAGACGTCGAAGCATTCGGACGAGACTAACAATGGCTCGGCGAGTTTGGCGATGACGGCTTCGATCTGGGCGTTGGGCGTGGTGAGGGGGAGTTCCATCGCGGCGTCGCGGGTGGAGCCGGGGAACTGCGGGAGGTCTTCGACGTGGCTGATGCCGTTGAGGAGCTTGCGGAGTTTCGATAGATCTAACTCGGCGACGAAGACGGGAGTGGTGAAATCCAACTCGCGCTCGCGGGCGGGCGTTAGGCGGGCGAAGACGCCGATGTTCTGGTCATCCGCCTTGATGTCGCTGGCGAGGACGAAGCTGGGGCGGTCCTTCGGATTGAAGGTGATTTTGCGGTCGCCTAGCAGCGCGGAGAGGATGCCTTTGAGGTCGTGCAGATCGGCGGGGCGGTCGGCTTGGGACCAGCCGGTGGGTTGGGCGGAACCGGAGAGAAGGAGAGCCAACGTTTCGCTTTCCTGGTCCTTGGCCTTGCCGCCGCCGGCGTTGCGGAAGACGCGGCCCATTTCGAAAAAGCGCAGGGATTTCGCTTGTTGGCGAACATTTCTAGCAGCGGAGGCGATCAGGCCGGGGACGATGCTCGGGCGCATGACGGCGTGGTCCTCGCTGAGCGGGAGTTTCACGCGGATGACGTCGCCGTCCTGCAACGGGCGCAGCGGGAGGACGTCGGAAACTTGAGCATCGGAAATGAGTTTGATGGTCTGGCACTCATGCAGACCAAGTGCGGCAAGGCGGCGGCGGAGGACCATGTCGGAATCGTAAGCGGCATCAACCGGGCTGGCGGGGACGAAGGTGCCGAGGAAGCGCGAGGGCACGTTGTCGAGGCCGTGGACGCGGGCGATTTCCTCCACGAGATCGATGTGGCGCTGGAGATCGGCGCGGAAGGATGGGACGTCCCAGGTGCCGTCGGCGAGCTTGGTGAGACCGAGGCGGGTGAGGATTTCCTCGGCATCTGCGAGGGCGATGCAGCCGCCCATGAGTTGATCGAGTTTCTCCGCATCGAGCGTGACGGACCGGACGAGAACGGGTGCTTCACCGGCGAGTTGAGTAGTGGGTTCCGCAGTGCCGCCTGCGATTTCGAGGATGAGGTTTACGGCGAAGGCGGAGGCAGTTAGCACTCCGGCGGGATCGACTCCGCGCTCGAAGCGGTAGGCTGAGTCGGACGTTAGAGCGGTGCGGCGCGAGGTGCGGCGGATGCCTTGCGGGGTGAAATAGGCGGACTCCAATAGAAGGTCGGTTGTAGTTTCCGTGACGCCGCTTTCGGCTCCACCCATGACGCCTGCTAGAGCGAGGGCGGCTCCGGATTCGTCGGAAATGAGAAGGTCGTCCGGCGTGAGAATGTGGCTGGACTCGTCGAGCGCGACGAAGGTTTCGCCCTCGCTGGCGGAGCGGACAACGATGCCGCCGCTGAGTTTTGCGGCGTCGAAGGCGTGGAGCGGTTGGCCGAGTTCGTGGAGCACGTAGTTCGTGGCATCGACGATGTTGTTGATCGGGCGCAGGCCGATGGATTCGAGGCGCTGCTTGAGCCAGGCCGGGGATTCAGCGACGGTGACGCCGGAGATTCTAACGGCGGTATAGAGGGGACAGGCAGTGGGGGAGTCGATGCGGATAGAAGAAACAGGCGAGACGCCTGTGCCCCTTTCCTTGGTGTCCAACGGAAGCAGCGGCGTCTTCAGGAGAGTCGCGAGCTCGCGGGCCATGCCGCGGTGGCTGAGGAGATCGGGGCGGTTTGGGGTGACTTCGAGTTCGAGTAAAGTGTCGGAGTCGAAGAGTTGTTTGACCGGTT
>JAYTEI010000296.1:0-14170 GCA_043735445.1 Akkermansiaceae bacterium
TCCACCTCGACGATGAGGGAATCCTTCCGCGTGGCTCCGGCACCCATGGGGACGTGATCGAAAGTGACGCCTTCACTCTGGATGGTTTCAACAAAGTCCATGAAGGCAGGCGTGCCCATGACGGAAACGGTCTCACGCTCGTCGCTGCCGAAATACATCCGGCGGAGACCGCGGCCGAGGGTTTGCTCGGGGAGGATGTTCGATTTCGCGGCATAGGCACGAAGGCCGACGATGGTGGTGACGTTTTTCACATCCCAACCTTCCTTGAGCATGAGGACGGAGACGATGGCCTTGAAGGGGGATTTCCAAGAATCGATTTCATTGGACTGCTTGCGGAGGAGTTCGAGTTCCTCCTTGTTCTTGCCGGATGCGGCTTCCGAGATTTCGCCGTTGTTCTTGGTGTGAATCGTTAGGACGGCACCTTGCAACTCCGGGCAGATCTTCTGGAGATACTCGCCGACTTCATCGCAGTTTTTCGTATCGTCCACCATCACGAAGAGGACTGCCTTTTTGCCAAATGCTTCGTGTTCGGCGTAGCTCTTGCGCCATTCTTCGACGCCGAGGGCGAGGTAGTCGGCGTATTTCTCGGAGAAAATGGCGGTTTTGCGTTCGTGAAGCTTGGCCCGGCTGGCGGCATCCGGGAGCACCGGGTGTTTAACGACGTTCTGGTAGATGGCCTCAACCAGCGGATAGTCTGAAACAGTTTGAACAAAGATCGCACCGTTGTCGTGACGCGGCGTGGCCGTGACATCAATTTGCAAAGTGAGCCGGCAATCCTTCTGGAGCATCTTGTGGTGGATGTCCTGGATCGACTTGAACCACGCCATCTTGGGATTGTGGATGTGGTGCGCCTCATCGTTGAAGACGGCGAGTTCTTCGATTTCCCGGACGATCTCGCCGAGATCGGTCTTGCTGTCCGTGGTCTTGCCGGAGGGCTTGGCACCAAAGGCGTCTGATAGGAAATAATCGCGCAGGTCGTCGTCATCCAGCGATGGCTCGGGCACATCGCCGGGGAAGACGCGGTGGATGTTGGTTAGAAAGATGTTTCCTGTCTCGCGGAGGACACGCACGTCGTCCTGGATGTGGAGCGTGAGCTGGAAATCGTCCCGCCAGTTTTGGCCTTGGTGGCCGTTGTCGGGCAGAATGGGATCGTTGAAGAAGATCCTCAGGCCATCGAAGTCGGCGCGGAGGCGGTCGAGAACGATAATGTTAGGGGCGATGACGAGGAAGTTCCGGGAAAGGGTGGAATCCGGTTCGTAAAGCTTGTGGAAGAAGCTCCACGCGATGAGCAGGGAAAGGACTTTGGTTTTTCCGGCACCTGTGGCCATTTTCAGGACATAGCGCGGCCAGTCTTCGGAAAACATGCCGTGAGAAACCGAGCCGGATGCGTCGAAACGAAGGAGGTCGAACTTATCGCGGGCCTTCCGAACGTCATGGAGCCAGATGACAGTCTCCACCGCCTCGCGTTGGGCGTAGTAATACTGGAATGGAGAGAGCGAGCCGTCGGCAGTTTCAAGGAGGTGGTCGGTTTCAAACCACCATTGGAGCAAGGCGACGGACGTTTGAGAAGCGCCGGGGTATCCGGAATTTCGCCATGCATAAACTTCTTCACGGATTTTCGAAACCAGCGGCGGAAGGAGCTTTTCGTAAGCGGTGCTACGGAGTGTCTCGTCGGCTGGAAACCAGCGTTGCTCGGGGATGAGCGGCGAATAGGGTGAAGTTGGAAACTCGGGGTGAAGAGCCATGAGCGGGAAAAAGATGAATTGGTCGATTGAATACCGGACTCAACTCCGCCGCAGCAGATTCCGGGAACTCCAGAGGTAGTTCCAGCCGGAGATGACTGTTAGCGCCACCGCCGCCCATAGGAAAGCCGGTTGCAGCCAGCCACCCTCCCACGACGGGCGGCCGAGATTTCCCAGCCACTCCAGGACGGCTACCTGCTTCTTCGCGTGTTCCGCCGTCAGCCAGACCAACCCTGTGATCAGATAGGCGAGTTGAAAAGTGGTCTTCCATTTCCCCAAGCCGTCGGCAGCGAGGACTTGGCCGGCCTCGATGGCGATTTGGCGTAGGCCGGTGACGAGGAATTCGCGCCCGATGATCAGCGCGGTGACCCACACCGGGCAGAGTTTTTGTTCGGTGAAAAATACAAACGCCGCGCTCACCAGGATCTTGTCTGCCAGCGGGTCCATCAGCTTGCCGAGCGGCGTGACGAGGCCCATTTTCCGCGCCAGCCAGCCGTCCACGAAATCGCTCACCGCTGCTACCACGAAAAGCACCAGCCCGGTGCCGTAGCCGGTTAGGGAGCGTTGCGAAACCGCCACCACGAAGGCGGCGGTCATCACTAGCCGCGAAAACGTGATCGCATTCGGTAAGTTCACTCGCGCAATGTGGGAAATGCATGGACCGATGGCAACAAGGGGTTGCACCGAACCGTCAATCGCCCTACATCCTCCCCCGCCTATCGAACGGCACCTTTATTTATGAGCAATAGCGATTTCGGACTTATTGGTCTGGCCGTCATGGGCCAGAATCTCGTTCTCAACGTGGAATCCCGCGGCTTCCAAGTCTCGGTTTACAACCGCACCACCGCCGTCACCGACGAATTCGTCGCCAAGCATCCCGACAAGAAACTCGTCGGTGCAAAGTCGCTCGAAGGATTTGTTCAGTCGCTCGCCACGCCGCGCAAGGTCATGATCATGGTCAAAGCCGGTGGCCCGGTGGATGCCGTGATCGAGTCGCTGCTGCCGCTGCTAGATAAAGGAGATATCATCATCGACGGCGGAAATTCTCTCTACACCGATACCGAGCGCCGCGACAAATGGCTGGGTGATCTCGGCTTCCGCTTCATCGGTGCGGGCGTCTCCGGCGGCGAAGAAGGTGCCCGCAAAGGCCCGTCGATCATGCCCGGTGGCCCGGCCTCCACTTGGGAAGTGATGAAGCCGATCTTCGAATCCATCGCCGCAAAAGTGAATGGCGAGCCATGCGTCTATCACATCGGTCCGGGCGGCGCGGGCCACTATGTGAAGATGATTCACAACGGCATCGAATACGGCGACATGCAGCTCATCTGTGAGGCTTATAACATTTTTAAAGCCGCTGGCTTCGACGCTGACGACCTCGCGGAGGTCTTCACCGACTGGAACGACGGCGACCTCGAGAGCTACCTCATCCAGATCACCGCCGAGATCTTCAAACAGAAAGATCCGGGAACGAAGAACGCATTGGTCGATCTGATCCTGGACACCGCCGGTCAGAAAGGCACCGGCAAATGGACGATCATGAACGCCGTCGAAAATGGCGTCGTCATTTCCACCATCAACGCCGCCGTGGAGGCCCGCGTGCTGTCCTCGATGAAGGACAAACGCGTCGCCGCCAGCCAAATCCTCGAAGGACCGAAGCCCGAGATCGACATCAAAAAGAAGAAGCTCATCAAGAAAGTCCACGACGCGTTGTTCGCATCCAAGATCATTTCCTACGCCCAGGGACTCGATCTCATCGCCACCATGGGTGCGGAAAAAGGCTGGGATCTGGACCTCGCCAAGATCGCCGCAATTTGGCGCGGCGGCTGCATCATTCGCGCCCGTTTCCTCAACGACATCACCGAGGCCTACCGCACGGATGCCAAGCTCAGCAACCTGATGTTAGCCCCGTTTTTCACGGACTTGCTCAATGAGTTTCAGGAAAACTGGCGCGAAGTCATCTCGCTGGCGACCCTAGCAGGCATCCCGGTGCCGGCGTTTTCCGCTAGCCTCGGCTACTACGACAGCTACCGTAGCGCGGTCCTTCCCGCCAATCTGCTGCAAGCTCAGCGCGACTTCTTCGGTGCCCACACCTACGAGCGCACCGACAAGCCGCGCGGCGAGATGTTCCACACCGACTGGCCGGAAGTCATCGGCTGAAGCGGACTCACCGCCATGAGCACTCTGCTAGACACCATCCCCGCCGTTTGCCCCGAGCTTGGAATCGAGGTTCCGGTTTCCGCGATTGATCGCGAGCTGCGGAAACTTTGGGAACAAGACGAGGCGCGGACGAACGCCTCGCTGATGAACCTAGTCGTTTATTCAGAGAAGCCCGGTGCCTTAATCGCGAACTCGGAAATCATCCGCGAACTCACCCGCGAGCACGCGTGCCGGGCAATCCTCGTCGGCATTGATCGAGACGAGCCGAAGCCGAACATCCGCGCTTGGATCACCGCTCATTGTCATTTGGCCGACGGCCGGAAGTCGGTGTGCTGCGAGCAGATCGCCTTCCATCTAACCGGGCGGGTGACCGGGCGGTTCCGCAACACGGTCTTCGCCCACCTCAACTCCGACCTGCCGCTGATCTTCTGGTGGCAAGGTGAGCTTTCGGAAATTTTAACCGAACGGCTGGTCAGCGTGATGGACCGGCTGGTCATCGACAGTTCGTCGTGGGCCGATCCTGCGGCCTCTTTCGCGCTGATCCATGAAGCCTCGCAGGCCAATCCCGAGCTCGTGATCCAGGATCACGCGTGGACCCGCTCCTGGCAGTTCCGCGTCGGAATCGCCAGCTTGTTCGACGATCCGGCGGCCCAACAAGCACTGCCGGAGATTGACCGGGTCGAGATCATTTATCACCCCGACCACCGAAACTCCGCGCTCCAAATCCTCGCCTGGCTCGCCGTGCAGGCGGGCTGGAAAGACCGAGTGTCCGCCGGTCCATTCGCCTACGAGTCCGCCACCGTGGCGGAAATTTCCATAGATCTAACCGCCGATGCCACAGGGCCACCAATCGCGTCGGTGATCATCCGGGCAACTAACACCACAGTCCAAGTCACCCAAAAAGCCGGTGCCTCGCACATCGAGCGTCACGTCGAATCCGCCGGCTACAAGGCGACTTCGCTCTCGCCCATCGACCCCACCACCCCCGCAGAGCTGGTCGCAGTGCAACTCTCCCGCGGCGGTAAAAACTCGCTCTACCAAAAAATCCTACCGCGCTTCCGGGCGATGCTGGAGTCCAAGAAATGATGCGCCCGCCGGTTCTCTACGAATCCCACTGCCACACGCCGCTGTGCAAACACGCCTTCGGTGAGCCGGTCGAATATGCCGCCGTCGCCCTCGCCCGGGGGTTTAAAGGAATCACCTTCACCTGTCATTGTCCACTGCCTAACGGCTTCTCCGCCAGTGTCCGAATGGCTCCAGCACAGTTCGACGATTATGTGGAAATGATCGCAGCCACCCGCGCCGCGTTCGTCGGTCGGCTCGATGTGCGGCTCGGATTAGAAAGCGATTTCTATCCGGGCGTCGAGCCATGGTTAGAAAAACTCCACGCCCGCGTGCCGCTCAGCCATGTGCTCGGTTCCATCCACTATCAGGTGAGCGACTACCGGAAACTTTTCTACACCGGCGATGTAAAACTCTATCAGCAGCTCTACTACGAGCACCTCGCCCTCTCCGCAGAGAGCGGGCTGTTCGACACCCTCGCCCACCCGGATCTCATCAAAAACGAATCCCCCGCCGACTGGGATTTCGCGCGGATGCGGCCCTGCATCGAGCGCGCGCTGGACCGCATCGCCGCCACCGGCGTGGCCATGGAACTCAACACCAGCGGCGTCCAAAAGACGGTGCCGGAAATGAATCCCTCCCCGCCCCAACTCTTGTTGATGCAAGAGCGCGGCATCCCAGTGGTGATCGGGGCCGATGCCCATGTGCCGGAACGGGTGGGCGATGGATATCCGTTCGCGCTTAACCTGCTGCTAGACGCTGGCTACTCCGAGGTCAGCTTCTTTCTCGACCGGAAGCGTCAAACGGTGCCAATCCAAGTCGCGCTGGAATCTTTGCACGTAGTCTAACCCTTTAGGGTTAGGGTGTCTTTGACGCGGCAACGAAGACACCCCAAAGGGTTAGACTACGTACGGCCTGACCGGCACGCCGCGCTCTGCGAAGTGCCGCTTGGCCTCGCCCACGGTGTGCATCCCGAAGTGGAAAATGCTGGCTGCTAGAACCGCGTCGGCCTTGCCGGCGTTGAGGACATCCACCATGTGATCGAGATTTCCCGCCCCGCCGCTGGCGATGACGGGAATGCCGATGGCGGAGGAAACGGCGGCTGTTAGCTCGATGTCGTAGCCGGCCTGCGTGCCATCTGAGTCCATGCTGGTTAGAAGAATTTCCCCGGCACCGCGACGCCAGACTTCCTTCGCCCACTCGACGGCATCAAGTCCCATCGGCGTGCGCCCGCCGTGGGTGAAAACTTGCCATTTGCCCGGACCTTGGCGCTTGGCATCGATGGCGACAACGATGCACTGACTGCCGAACGCCTTCGCTCCGGCATCGACGAGTCCGGGATTCGTCACTGCGGAAGTGTTGATTCCGACCTTGTCCGCGCCGGCTAACAACATCTCACGCATGTTCTCCACGCTGCGGATGCCGCCGCCGACGGTGAGCGGGATGAAACATTTTTCCGCAGTGCGGCGGACCACATCGACCATCGTGTTGCGGTTGTCCGAGGAGGCCGTGATGTCGAGAAACACCAGCTCATCGGCCTGCTGAAGGTTGTAGGCGATCGCGCACTCGACCGGATCGCCGGCGTCGATGAGATCGACAAAATTGACGCCTTTGACGACGCGGCCATCGGTCACATCGAGGCAGGGGATGATTCTTTTCGCGAGCACGCGGGGAGCAAAGCGGCAAATCGAAACCCCGCCAAGCACAAGGAGGGTTTTTACTTCAGAGCCTTTTTGGCTTCCTGAACCGTTTTCTTAAAGGTGGCGGTCGCCTGCTTATCGTTCTGGAGCACCTTGCGGTCGGCCTCCGCGACGATCTTGGTCATTCCCGGATCGAATACGACGAAGGTGACAGCAGCTCCCGTTGTGAAGTTTTGTTTCACTCGCGCCTGCAGGGAGGGCACAAAAGTGCTGGTATCTCCCTTGCCGATGGTTTCAGCGCGGGCGAAAACTTTGACGACTCCAGAACCCACGGCCTGGAGTCCGTTGTCGAGCGCGGTGGCGCAGTTGGGGCAATCATCGTCCATGCCTTTGACCACCAACACCACGAGCTTCTTTTCAGCGATGGCTTCCGCTTGGGCTGCCTTCAACTCGGTGAACGGCGAGAAACCTCTCGGCACATCCTCTTTGGCGACAGCGGAAAATGCGGTGAGCAAGGCGGAAACTAGGGCAATTGACAGATTTTTCATGAATGATGGCGCAGTGCGGGAGATCGCCTTGCGCTCGCGAAGATGGCAGCCTCCGCTGACATTGAAACATAATTTCCCGGCGGAAATCCGCGCCTGCCCGTCACACAAAACGCCCGGCTGCACGAGGCGGCCAGGCGTTTGGGTGAAATTCGGGAATTGGACTGGATCAGTCGAGTTTCGGCTTCCCAACGCGGCGAACGGCACCGAAGCGCTTTTGGAACTTGTCGATGCGACCTTCGGTATCGACGAACTGCGCGAGTCCGGTGAAGAACGGATGGGAATCGGAGGTGATGCCGATCGAGATGAGGCTGTGCTCCACGCCGTCGATGACTTCCTTTTTCTCAGAGGTCTTGGTCGAGCGGGTGATGAAGCGTTTGCCGGTGGTCATGTCAACGAAGACGACCGGATTGTATTTCGGATGAAGGTCCTTTTTCATGGGAATAAAAGTTCCAGCCACGTTACCGACGCGGCGGGACGCGGAGAATCGCGATAACCGCCCGCCTGTCAAGCTGGCATCGCAGGGCATTTTCTAATGTGTCGTAAAAATTGGAATTTAATACTTGCATAATAATTGTTCTGGGCTGGGATACCTCGCGGTTTTTTTGAGTCGCTATTGTCGCGGGTGGGTGTAGGGTCGCCCCGTTATGGCAATTACCACGAAACGTACCAGATTCTCACGTCGCCTTCCCGACCATGTCACCGACGAGCTTTGCAATGTTCTAGCGGAAAAAAAGGTCTTCGGCTTCAACGATCTTTTCGAACGCGTTTTCGCAAATCTCAAGGTTCGCAATGCAGTCAGCGGTGGGGAAGAAATGCTCCGCCTGCGTGCCTATGAAAAACTTCAAAACCTCGTGACTCGCGGTCTTGTTGAGAAACTCGGCAAGGAATACAAGGGCACCGCCCGCGTCCACGAAGCATCAAGCGCCTATGCGGCCGCCCAAGAAGCCGCCGCCCAAGAAGAAGCTTGATCAAGATTGATTCCTACAAAAACCCGCGCCTGATGAGGGCGCGGGTTTTTTTTCTACCCATTTCCGGCGCGGCTCATTAAGACCGCTGCGTCTGCCCGTTGAATTATGCCACACGACTACCTTCCCGTTCTGTTCCAAGTCCTGATCGCTATCGGCTTCGCCGTTTCCACGCTCTCGCTGAGCGTGGTTTTCGGTCGCTCGGGAAAGCGCAATGCCACCAAAGACAGTGCCTATGAGTGCGGCATGTTGCCGATCGGTGAAGGCGCACCACGCTTCTCGGTGAAATTCTATCTGGTGGCGATGTTGTTCGTGATTTTCGATATCGAGGTCGTCTTCATGTATCCATGGGCCGTCCAATTCCGCGATCTGGTGGCGCAAGGTCCGACCGCACTGGCCAGTATGGCAGGCTTCGCCGGGGTGCTGGTGTTTGCTTATGTTTACGCGCTGAAAAAAGGCGCACTGAACTGGAAGGCGTGAGGCTGTGGGTCGCTCGGGGTGAACCGCAAGATTCCGGGTGTTAGTTCCAAACGCGAGACTCGCTTTTCAAGTGGGTTGGATTTCTCGAAGCACATGACCGCTTCATGATCGGCATGAGGGGAATTGAGCTGGATCAGGCTTGAATCCTGCTTTCCTGATACGCAACTTCCGCGAATCTTGCCGTGGCCGAATATTTTAAAACCAATGGTCTTCCCGATTCAACTTCCGAATGACGCTCCTTTCACCGCCGAGCAACGTGCCTGGCTCAACGACTTTCTAACGAAAGCACTCGCTCAAGGAAATCAAACAGCCGCGCCTAACGAGCCGTCAGTGCCAGTGACTGTCATATACGGCTCGCAAACCGGCACTGCCGAGGGTCTCGCCAAGAAGCTCGTCAAGACACTGAAGAAGGGCAACTTTGAAACGGAAATCCACGACATGGCCACCTACGACCGCGCACGGTTGGCCACGGAAAAGAATCTTCTCATCATCACTTCGACCTACGGCGATGGCGAACCGCCGGACACCGCGACCGATCTGCATGGCTGGCTGATGAGCGACTCCGCGCCGCGGCTCGATGGGGTTTCCTACTCCGTCCTCGCGCTGGGCGACAGCAGCTACCCGGGTTATTGCAAATGTGGCATCGAGTTAGACGCCCGCCTGTCCGCCTTAGGAGCGAATCGCATCCACTCCCGCGTCGATGCCGATGTCGATCCCGACGCGCCTTACGCCGAGTGGTCAGCCGGGGTTCTGGCGACACTCGCCCCACCCGGCGCGGGCATCCCCGCCGGCGACGAGTCCGCTGCGGAAGCGGTCGAAGAAGGATACTCCAAGAGCAATCCCTTCCCTGCCCCGGTGGTGCAAAATTTCAATTTGAACGGCCCGGGCGACAAACAAACCCATCAGATCGCCTTTTCGCTTGAGGGCTCGGATCTAACTTACGAAGTCGGCGACGCGCTCGGCGTCTATCCGTTAAATCCGCCGGATGTCGTCGATGAAATCATCGCGAACCTGCCCTTCAAGGCGAGCAACGTGCCGACTCCCGACGGCGGCGAAGTTTCCCTGCGCGAGGCGCTCATCCAGTTCTACGACATCGGCTCGCTCAACAAGTCGATGATCCAGAAATGGCAGGCAAAAAGCGGCTCGCCCGTTCTCCGCTCACTAGTCGCGGCGGATGACAAAAAGGCCTACGACGATTTCTGTTGGGGCCGCGATGTGATCGATCTGGTCATCGACCACCCCGCAGATTTCACCGACGGGGAAGAATTCGTGGGCATCCTGAAAAAACTTCAGCCGCGCCTCTATTCGATCGCCTCCAGTCCGCGCGCGCATCCGGGTGAAGTTCATCTTTGCGTCGGCATCGTCCGCTATCAGACGAATGGTCGCAAGCGCGGGGGCATCTGTTCCACCTTCTTCGCGGACCGGCTGAACGGCGGGACAAAGCCCCGGCTTTACGTCCATGCCAACAACGCTTTCCGGCTTCCGGCCAACGGCGACACCGACGTCATCATGTGCGGCCCCGGCACCGGCATCGCGCCCTTCCGCGCGTTCCTGGAAGACCGCAAGGCGACTGCGGCAAAAGGCAGGAACTGGCTGTTCTTCGGCAATCCCCACAGCGCCACCGACTATCTCTATCAGGACGAAATCGAAGGCTACATTGCTGATGGCACGCTAGCGAAATTCGATGTCGCGTGGTCGCGCGACCAGAAGGAAAAACTCTACGTCCAGCATCTGATGGTGCAAAACGGCGCGGAACTCTGGGCGTGGCTCAGCAACGGTGCCGCTTTCTACGTCTGCGGCGACGCCTCACGGATGGCCAAGGATGTGGACCAAGCCTTGCTCAAGGTCGCGGAAGAACACGGCAGCCTAACGCCGGATGAGGCGGTGGCGTTTATCTCTCAGTTGAAGAAGGAGAAACGCTACCTACGCGACGTTTACTGATTTCTAACGCCTACGCGTTTGCTCCTCGATGAAGATCTCCGCGAGGCGGAAGCAGCGGCGGGAAAGGTCTTTCGCGTCGTTGTCACCAATGAGCGCGACGCCTTCCTCGCTGACTTCGGCCAGATAGATTTTCCACGCCATCTTCGTGAGAAGTTCGGGATCCACTTTCGGGCGTTGAGGCTGATGTGACTGCGGCGCGGGACGGGGCTGGGGCGCTTCCGCAGACTTCACCGGCTCTTGGACGGCGATGGTATAGACCTCCTCGTTAGATGGCCCACCGCCGTTCTGAGGGCCGGCGGACTGGCCTTTGCCCTTGCGACGGCGGCGCTTACGTTTAGGACCATCCGACTGAGATTGGCTACCACCAGCAGATTCGCCCTCGGCTTCCGCCCAGTCATTGCCAGCTTGAAGAGGGGCTTCAAAATCGTCCTCACGTTCGAGAGCATTGGACGTGGGAAATGGAATACTGGGAGTCTCATCGGTGGCTTCCTCGGGAACCGCAGCCTTCGCGGTTTTCTTGGGCCGCGGGGTGGAAACCCGGCGGGCACGCGGCGCACTAACGGCTTCTGATTTCACGGAAATTTCGGGGGAGGCTGCTGTTTCTTCGCTCATGTTGCTGAACGGAAGCAAGCCCGCCAAAGCCGCGGGCGTCGAGAACATTCAAGCGTGCAAGTTGCCTAAAATCCCAGGAAAAGGAACCTAGCCAAGCCGCTTCGGACGGGCTAGCGTGCCGCCGTGAATGAATTGATTGAATCCGGAGACCCGAGGGCGAAAGTCGTCGGCACGCGCCGACCGCCACCCGCAAACGGCGAAAATGACTGGGAGCAATTCAACTGGCTCCAGCGGAATTTTCAACACTTGTGGGGCGGCCTGCCTTTCCCGAAGGGGGTTCATCGTTTCAAAAGCATGGAAGAATTCGACGAATGGAAGACGAACCTGATGATGCGGAACGCACCCGGCCGCCGTTAATGGGCGACTTACGAATCAGTCAAGAATTTGATCAGTCCGGTAGTGGTGGATGGAGTCACCATTCCTTTCGCCTCGCCCATCTTGTTATGGAAGACCAAACAAACTTTCCGGGAAAAAGATCAAATCGACCGATTATTCCTCCGCAGGCTGCTCGAAGATCGCGGCGAGTGGCCGGTTGAGTGAAATTTCACTATTACCGGAAGCGAGTTTCTTTCGGGAAGGGAAACAAAAAAGCCCGCCGGAGGGCGGGCTTTGCATTGGAACGAGGTGATGGTCGGAACCCGTTGGGTTGGTTAGAAATTCTTGATGTCGTCGCGGTTCTGCGTGCTGCTGAGTGTCGCATTGGTAAGTCCGTCCTTGCCGCATGACCATAAGTCGAAATCAGGATTCTGGGTATCGGTGTTGGCCGTTCCATTTGCGGACTTGCCCGAGCGGTAACGATATTCGACTGCATAGGGATCTTTGACCAGCGTTGTTATGGGCGGCACTTTGGTGCCGGTGCCAGTTATTGAGTCCACCCAGCCTTGCTTGGAGGTGGTGGGATCCAAATCAGGCAGATAGATGGTGGTAGCCTTCGGTATATCCACATTATCTATTTTTTTTGTCCAAGTCGCGGGAGGCGAACCGCTTTTCGACTTTTCAGCATAATCGTAACCTTCATAAAAAAGCGAGATATAGAGAGATTGGGCCGAGGTGGTAGCACCGGTTTTCTGCGCGGTGGTAGTGGGCGGATACATTCCTATATCAAGTTTATAGGCCTCCAGCGCTTTGGAAATGAGGGCGATCTGCACCAAGGCTTTGGACTTCGCCTGCTTTTCCGTGACGTAGCCAAGACCACCGACGACGAGGCCGGCGAGGATGACGATGATGGTGATGACCGCCATCAACTCGATCAGAGTGAAGGCGGAGCTGCCGTGGCGCTGATTGCTTTTCATGTTTTTGGTTTTTTTAACTGAGGGCGACGACGGCAGGACCATCACTGGTTGCCCATCGTCGAGATCATCTTAATGAGCGGTAGGAACAATGCAAATACCACCGCGCCGACGATGAGGGCCAGGATCACGATCATGATAGGCTCCAAGATGGATGTTAGAGCGGTGACGGCGTTATCGACTTCGTCATCATAAACGTCGGCGACTTTGAGCAACATCTCGGGGAGCTGGCCGGTTTCCTCGCCGACGTCCACCATAGAGATAACCATGTTAGGGAACACACCGGACGCTTGCAACGGGGTGACGATGGTTTCGCCTTCTTTGACGGCTTCGTGGACTTTCTCGATGGCGTGGGAGATGACGACGTTACCGGCGGTGTCGCGAGTGATGTTGAGGGCTTGCAGAATCGGGACACCGGAGGTGACGAGCGTGCCGAGGGTGCGCGAGAAACGGGAGACCGCACTCTTGCGCTGGATGTCGCCAAGGATCGGCATTTTCAGCTTCATGTTATCGATCATCTTGCGGCCACCGGCGGTGCGGCCCCAGATATTAAAGAGAAAGACGCCGATGCCGAAGGCGATGAAGGCGAATACCACGTTGGGCACGAACAGCGGCCGGGCGAGGAAGAACTCGGACATGCCGAAGACGATCTTCGAAATGAGCGGCAGCTCGGAGTCGGTGTTGGTGAACATTTCCTTGAACTTCGGCACGATGAAAATCATCAGGAAGACGAGGATGGCGACGGCGATGAACATGACGATCACCGGATAGACCATGGCGGAAACGATCTTATTTTTGAGCTTCTGGGCCTTTTCCTGATACTCGGCGAGCCGGTTGAGGACGATTTCAAGAACACCGCCGAGTTCGCCGGCTTTGACCATGTTGACGTAGAGTTTGTTAAAAATCTTCGGGTGCTGGGCGAGCGACTCGGAGAAGGTGGAGCCGCCTTGGACGTTTTCTGCGAGCGAACTAACGGTCGCTTTGAGCACCGGGTTGGGTTCTTGTTTTTCGAGCACGGTTAGGCTGCGGAGTAGCGGCAGGCCGGAGTCGATGAGGGTCGCGAGCTGGCGGGTGAAAATCATCAAGCTCTTCGGCTTGATGCGGCCACCGAGGTGGCCCTTGGTGACGGTCTTGGCCTGGACCTTGCCCTTAGCTTTGGCCGGAGCGCCTTTGCCCTTCCCTTTGCCCTTGCCCTCTTCGTGGATATCGGTCGGATAGAGTCCCTTGGCGCGGAGCTGTTTGATCGCCTCATCTTGGTTGGCGGCTGACAGGGCACCGGTGGTTTGTTCACCTTTTGCATCAAGGGCGGTAAATTGGAAGTTAGCCATGGGAATGGATTTTTTTTGGAGGTTTTGGGAAGTTCTGTAAAGGATGGAAGTGGATCAGGAGGAAAAACGGCGAGCCGGATGAACAGCTCGCAGGAGAGAGATCAGGTGTATTTGAGCACTTCCTCGATGGTGGTCAGACCGAGGTAGATATTCCGCAAACCGTCCTCGCGGAGGGTGTTCATTCCGAGTTCGACGGCTTTCTGTTTGAGGACTACCGAGGGAGCGCGCGAGGTGATCAACTCGCGGATCGGGTCGGTCACGTTGAGCAGCTCGTAAAGCCCGCGGCGACCGCGATAGCCGGACTGGCCGCAGGCGGCGCAGCCGGCACCGGTGAAGAATTGTTTGTCGCCGAGTTCGTGGGCCGAGATTCCGAGCTGGTTAAGGATCGATTCGTTAGGCTCATACG
>JAYTEI010000297.1:0-6548 GCA_043735445.1 Akkermansiaceae bacterium
CTATCTATATCTGGGGACGTTGCCGACGATGATTCTCGCGCTCTGGCTTTGGTTCATCATGGGCTGGACGGCGGCCCATTTGTGGTGGCTCGGCAAAAGAGTCTATCCGGGTGCGAGATCGGTATTGCGGATGGATGCCGTGCTATCGCTGTTGATTCCATTTCACGCCATGCGCGCGTTGGAGATCGCCTCGGCGCATGCGATGGGTAGCACCCATCCGGTCGGTTTGATCTTGTCATCAGGGGATCTGGAAAACCCGTGGCTGGGCCGCTTCGTCCGCCGCATCCTTCATCCCCTTCCGGGTGTGGCGGAAGACGTTGCGTTCTCCGCCGCGCTACATTTGCCGCTAGCGACGGCGCTTTTCCGCTGTGGAAGAGGTCTGGAAGATTTCGACGGGATTCCTGACTCCTCGAATGATCCGGCGGCAGCTTGCTACTGCCCGCGATGTCACGGCCTGTATTTGGGTCATGTGACAACCTGTCCTGATTGCATCGGTGTGAAGCTGCGAAGTATTGAATGACTTGAAACAACTTCAACCATGGAGCCATTGAGAACCTTTGGTAACTTCTTGATTGTGAAACCGTTGGCTACCACAACTGGCTCTGGAAGCACCTCAATTCAAGCGACCGGTTCCTCACGTTCCAATTTATCCATCCAGATGACGAGCATCGCAAGATCCGCAGGGGTGATCCCCGGAATCCGTCCAGCTTGGCCAAGCGTGGCCGGCCGGATCTCGGTGAAACGCACTTGGGCTTCCTTCTTGAGACCCCGGATCGCGGAGTAGTCGAGGTCCACCGGGAGACGTTTGCCTTCATTTCGAGACATGCGGTCGATCTGGGACTGTTGACGGCCAAGGTGACCTTCGTATCTGAAGTTCGTCTCGATCAACGGCCAGAGGTCCGGGTGGAACTCTTGGAGCAGGGATTCGGGCAAGTTTACCCAAGAATTTTCGCTACGGCGGAACCACTGATCCAGCTTCACCCCTTCATGCGCGGTCTGGCGCACGAAGGTTTCCGCTTTCTCAAGGCCGCAGAGTTTTTCCTGGACCCGGCGGACGCGTTCGCCGCTTGCCAGGCCGATCTCGGCCGCCTTCGGAGTGAGCCGGATGTCCGCGTTGTCCTGACGCAGCAACAGCCGATACTCCGCACGGCTGGTGAACATCCGGTAAGGCTCCGTGCAACCGCGCGTCACCAAGTCATCCACCATCACGCCGAGGTAGGCTTCGTCGCGACCCAAGATGAACTCCGGTTTGCCCAAGGCCTTGAGCGCTGCATTGGTCCCGGCGATCAGCCCCTGCCCGGCGGCTTCTTCGTAGCCGGAGGTGCCGTTAATCTGGCCAGCGAAATAAAGTCCCTCGATGCGTTTGGTTTCCAATGTCGGCCGAAGCTGTGTCGGCGGACAATAGTCATACTCCACCGCATAGCCGGGACGAAGGATCTCACATTTTTCCAAGCCCACGATGGACCGGAGGAACTCCAACTGCACCTCGTAGGGCAGTGAGGTGGAAACGCCGTTGACGTAGTATTCCAGTGTATGCCGACCTTCGGGTTCGAGGAAAACCTGGTGGCGCTCCTTTTCGGCGAATCGCACGACCTTATCCTCAATGGACGGACAATAGCGCGGCCCAACTCCTTCGATCACTCCGCAATACATTGGCGACTGGTGAAGGTTGGCGGCGATGATGGCGTGGGTGGCGGGATTGGTGTAGGTGATCCAGCAGGGCAATTGTTCCACGTGGAACATCGGGTCACCCCACGGATTCAGCGTGAAGATGTCGTCTTTTGCGTTTTGCAAGGTGTCGGCCATGAAACTAAACTTGGGCACCGGGGTGTCGCCGTCCTGGCGTTCGCATTTCGTGAAGTCGATGGAGCGGGCATTCAAGCGGCATGGAGTTCCCGTTTTGAAGCGAGCCACCTCGAAACCAAGGCGTTTGAGGGACTCGGAGACATTCGAAGTGGCATCGCCCATCCGCCCACCTTTTTCATTCCGCAGGCCGACGTGCATCAAGCCACCCATGAAGGTGCCCGCGCTCAGGATGACGGATTTTCCCGAAATCTGCATGCCAAGCGATGTCGTGACAGCGATGATCCGGTCGTTCTCGACCAGCAGGTCAGCCACATTTCCTTGATGGATCTCCACGCCGGGCATGGCCTCAAGCTCGCGCTTCATGCGGAATTGATAGGCTTTTTTGTCGCACTGGGCGCGAGGTGCGCGGACTGATGGCCCCTTCGAGGCATTCAGCATCCGCCATTGAATCCCGGTGGCATCGGTGTTGAGTCCCATAACTCCGCCGAGGGCGTCGATCTCACGGACCATGTGGCCTTTGGCGAGTCCGCCGATCGCTGGGTTGCACGACATCTGGCCAATGGTGTCGAGATTCTGGGTGAGGACAGCCACTTGAGCGCCAAGCCGGGCGGCTGCCATCGCAGCTTCCACCCCGGCATGACCGGCACCGATGACAATCACATCGTAAAACTTGGGGTATCGAAACATCGCAGGGTGGGAATGATAGTTCGGTGCCGTCCACGCTCAAGCTCGGAAACAAGGATGTTCCACGTGGAACAATTTCACTCCGGCCGATCTAAGATTCCCGTCCACGCCCGAGGCAGAAGTTCTTCCAAGCTGAATTCCAGTCGCTCGCTCCGATTTGCCAGCACAACGCGGGGCACGCCAAACTCCGCGAGCACCTGTCGGCACGCGCCACACGGGGAGATGGGCACCCCGGTATCCGCCACCACGGCCACCGCCACGAACTCCCGTGCGCCGGCGGCAACTGCTGCTCCGATGGCCACTCGCTCCGCGCAGTTGGTCAACCCGTATGAGATATTCTCCACATTGCAGCCGAGGAAAATTCGGCCATCGACCGCAAGCAGGGCCGCGCCCACTGCGAAGTTCGAATACGGGGCGTATGCCGCTTCCCGTGCTTGCCATGCAGCTTGCACCAATTGATCCCAATCCATCCGCAGAAACTAGCGATCAAACGCCGCCAAAGGAATGAAAAAACCTTTTCTAAAGCGAGATTTTGGTCTAGCCGCGCCTTCAAAAATCCACAATTCTCTCGCGTCATGCACCGCTACTTGCCGCTCTGTTTCATCGTCGGACTCCTCATCGCATTCCGCGTCTTGGGCAGCGTCTTACCGCCGAATTTCCAACCGTTGGCAGCTCTGTTCTTCTGCGGTGCCCTGCTCGCGCCGGGCTGGCGCGGCATTGCAATTCCTTTCGGCATTTGGGCGGTGACCTACCTTTTCGCCAAAGGTCCAGTCTGGGATCCTGTGATTTTTCTGACAACCCTAGTTGCCCTGATTGCCACCTTTTTCCTCGGCAAGGCATTTTCCAAGCGCGGCTTCCCAACCCTACTACTCGGCTCGATCCTCGCCGCCGGAGTGTTTCACCTCATCACCAACGGTGCCGCTTGGCTCGGCGACCCGATGTATGAAAAATCCTTAACGGGCTTGTGGCAATCTCTCTGGGCCGGACCTCCGGGATCCAGTCTTCCGTCTTGGGTCTTCCTGCGAAATCTCGCAGCAGCTAATCTGCTATTCACTGGCATCTTCGCCGCTGCGCAACTCCGTCTCCCCAAGCCCACCCTCTCCGTGGCCGACCCTCTTCTTGCCAAGTAATCCTCTCACTTGCCGACCTATTTCTCCTACGCCGCCCATCATGACCAGCGCCAGTCCCTCTAATCTCGATTTCGCCAGCTCGCCCATCAATCAGTCGCTCACGTCTGGACGAAAAATTGAACTCTACTCGCAGATGGTTCGTATTCGACAGTTCGAATCAACGGCCTTGAAGTATTATGGGGGCGGAAAAATGGGTGGCTTCCTGCACCTCTACATCGGCCAAGAAGCCGTTGCCGTCGGGACCATTTCGCTAGGAGGCGCAGACGATCATTTCATCACCGCCTATCGCGACCACGGCCACGCACTCGCTGTCGGCATGGGCATGAATGAATGCATGGCGGAAATGTTCGGCAAACAAACCGGTTGCTCAAAAGGCAAGGGCGGGTCGATGCACTTCTTCGCGCCCGACAAGAACTTCTGGGGAGGCCACGGGATCGTCGCCGGTCAAACGCCGCTCGGCCTTGGCTTGGCATACGGGCTGAAATATCTCGGTCGCGAAGGTTGCTGCCTTTGTTACCTAGGTGACGGTGCGGTGAACCAAGGCGCTTTTCACGAGTCACTTAACATCGCCTCACTTTTCGGAATTCCGGTCGTTTACGTGATCGAAAACAACGGATACTCGATGGGCACTTCTCAAGAGCGCTCATCCGCCTACAGCAGTTGCCTCGCCCAGCGCGCAGAAGCTTACGCCATCGAGTGGGATGTGATTAACGGTTCAAACCTCTACGAAGTCCGCGCCAAAACTCATATTGCAATAGAGCGAGCCCGCAAAGACCACAAACCCACTGTGCTGGAAATCGATACTTATCGCTACTACGGCCACAGTGTCGCTGACTCCAGCCATAAGGGCGGCTACCGCACTCCCGAGGAAATTGAAAACTACAAACAGAACCACGACCCGATCTCTGTTTTTAAGCGCATCCTCGTCGCAGAAGGTGTTCTGACGGAGGCTATCTCCGATCAAATTAAAACCGACGCCAAAAATGAAGCCACTGCGGCCGCAAAGTTTGCCGACGAATCCCCTGCCCCAACCATCGCCGATATCAGCACCGATGTTTATTGGGAGTCCGACAACAACACCCCAGCCTCCAAGATCGGCCGTCATTTCTTCAACGACTGATCCGTTTCCCACTCCTTCCATCACTACTTAGAAATTCTCCATGTCTCGCATTCTCACCTACCGTGAAGCCCTCCGTGAAGGACTCGACGAGGAACTCGCCCGTGACCCGAACGTCGTCCTGATGGGCGAAGAAGTCGCCCAATACAACGGTGCCTACAAGGTCACCGAAGGCCTCTGGAAAAAATGGGGCGACAAGCGCGTTGTCGATACGCCGATTTCCGAAGCGGGTTTCATCGGCATGGGCATCGGTGCCTCGATGCTCGGTGTCCGCCCGGTGATGGAGCTGATGTTCTGGTCCTTCCATTCCGTGGCTTTCGACCAACTCGTCAGCAACGCCGCGTGCGTCCGCTACATGTCGGGCGGACTTTGCAATTGCCCGATCGTGGTTCGCGGCCCAGCCAATGGCGGCACCGGCGTGGGAGCCACCCACTCGCACATTCCTGAAGGTTTGTTCGCCGCATTTCCTGGCCTGAAAGTATGTGCTCCGGCCACTCCCGCCGACGCCAAGGGCTTGATCAAAGCCGCCATCCGCGACAACGATCCGGTCTATGTCATGGAAAACACCTTGCTCTACGGCACCACCGGTGAAGTTCCAGATCCAGCGGACGGCGACCACGTCGTCCCGCTCGGTCTCGCCGACATCAAGCGCGAGGGCTCCGACGTTTCACTCATCGCCCATGGTCGTTCCGTGATTCAGGCCTTGGCCGCAGCGGAAATCCTTCAGAGCGAACACGGCATCAACGCCGAGGTCCTCGACCTTCGTTCCATCCGCCCGCTGGATCAGGATGCCATTCTCAAAACGGTCATGAAAACGAACCGCGTTGTCCTCGTCGATGAATCCAAACCCTTCGGTGGAGTTTCCGCGATGGTTGCCATGCTCATCCAAGATCATGCGTTCGATTACCTCGATGCCCCGATCAAGCGCGTCTGCTCCATTGACGCCCCAGCGATTTACTCACCACACATTGAACATGAACAACTTCCGAATTCACGCCGGATCGTGGAGAAAGTTCTAACCATTGCCTAAAAAGCGGCCGATGGTGTCAAAACCCCAGCGTCTTTTTTATTGCCAACCCCGCTCTCGTTCCTAGCATCTTCAACATGTTCCTGCGTCTAACCACTCTCCTTGCTGCCGCGACTTTGGCCCTTAGCCTATCATCGTGCTGCTGCATGTGAAACCTCTCTCGCTCTCCTTCCAAACCATTACCCAACATGAAAAACCTAGTTCTTCTCGCCTCTCTCATTGCTGTATCCCTCGGCTTCTCCTCGTGCTGCTCGATGTTCGGCCTTGTCAATCAAGGCGCCGGTTATCGCACCGAGACCCGCCAAGTGAAGACCTGCCACTACGATATTGTCACCAAGGAAGTGATGACGCCCGGCGACTCGAAGAGCGGCAAAGACGGCATGGTCCAAACCGTCGAAGAACGGGTTCCACGGTATAAGACCGTCACCAAAAAGGTCCGCATTCCTTGTGGCACCTGCACCCGCTACTACTGCCCCAAGAAAGATTGCTGCGGCACCACTTCAGAATCCACCATGCGGATGGCAAGCGTCCAAGGCTCCGTCGGCAGCCCGAACCTGGGCCTGATTCCGACGATGAGAGTGCTCCCACTCACTCAAAGCGTAACTGCTCCTTGAGTTAATTTCCCACCATCTCACAAAGCGCGGAGGAGTCTCGAGCTCCCCGCGCTTTTTTGTTTCCACCTCACCCGGTAAAAAGGCTGGAAATGCCCAGACTTTTTCCCATTCTCCCTGCGACTCCTATTCCTATTAAAAACATGTCTGTGAACATCGAAATGCCCAAGCTC
>JAYTEI010000298.1:0-6545 GCA_043735445.1 Akkermansiaceae bacterium
CGCCGCATTTGCTGCCACGATCCGCTCGCGCAGTTTCGCATGACTCAGCACCACCCCCTTGCTGCGACCCGTCGTCCCTGAGCTGAAGCGGATGAACGCCGGATCCAGGGCGGAAAATTCTGCTTCATTTGGCAGTTCCGGCGTAGCGAGCGCTAGCCACGCTGCGCCGGTGGATTTCCCGCCGCCTGTCGCTGCCGCCTGTCCTTGGACGATCCCACACAAGCTCGTGCGCTCGATCACTTCCTGGCGTTCCGCGTCCGTTAGTTCGTCGGCTAATGGCACCAGACAACCGCCTGCTTTTAAAATCGCCAGCGCCAGCACGATGTAATCCACGCCATTGCCACAGGCCAGTCCCACCCGCGGCACGCCGTCGCGGCGGAAGCCCTTGCAATGATCTAACCACGCCGCCGCTTCTGACACCCGCTCCAGCAATTCGCCGAAACTCAGGGTCTCTCCGTCCGCCACGAGGGCCGGACGTTCCGCCGATGCCCGCAGGGCGATTTGATCCACAATATTCACGCGCCGCAGTCTTAGCTTGCGAAGCGACTGGCGACAAGATTTTCAGAGTCCGTCATGGATTGCCCTCACCCACCGTCTCGTCGCGCTGATAGATCGGGAGCTGCCGGTAGGGCACGGTGAAGGCCTGCACCATCATGGCGGTGCCGTAAATCCGCCCGGCCTCGCGGCTGTCCCACGAGCCGTCGGCCTCCTGTTTTTTCAAATAGGTCGCATACATCCAGGGTGCGTATTCTTCCCAGTAACGCCCGCGGATTTGGAACGAACCCTGAGCGTTGTAGTAGTTCCCGTAGAACTCGAATTGGTCGCCGGGCAGCTCGCGGAAAGTCTTCATGACGTAGTCGGCGGCCATTACGGTTTCCGGCGTGCCGTGCTTGCCACAGAGTTCGAGGCACAGCAAACCCATGCCAGTTAGAGATCGCTCGTGATCATCCGCTCCGGAATAACCGAAGCACCCGCGCTTGGTGTCCTGGTGGCGTTTTAGATAGGAAACGGCGTCATTGATCGCGGCATCGGGGACGGCCGCGCCATTAAGTTTGGCGGAGCGCAAGGCCATCAGCGCCCAGCCGCTGCACGAGGTGTCGCTAGCGGTCGAGCCGGGGTGATAGCGCCAGCCGCCGCGGTTTCGCTCGTCCTTTTTCACGGCCTGGGCGCGGAGGATGAGAGACAAAGCTTCCGGCAAGGCCGCCGCGATTTTCTCCTGCCTGCCAGGATCGACCATCCCACTAACTTCGGATAGAAATAGCGTCGAGATGTTATGGGCATACATCGGGCCGGTGCCGGCGTTGCCTTTTTCAAACAGCCCGTCGGCCTATTGGTTGGCGAGGACGAAGTCGATGCAGCGGTTCAGCGACTCGGCATATAGCCCCTCGGTGGGGAGGTGACCTTTTGATAGAAACGTCATCCCCACCAGCGCGGGGATGCCGGTGGAATCGCCGTAGCCTTCGGGAAATGAGCCGTTAGGCCGCTGCACGCGGGCGAGGTAGCGCAGGGCGTTTTCCACGGCGGGATCGACCTTGTCGCGCCATTGCGCAAACACCGGGTCGGGTAATTCTTGCGCCGGGGCGATGGCTGTTAGCGCAAGCAGCGCGAGGATGATTCGGATCGTGGAGCGCATGTTTGTCCTTCGTGGATTTTTTCGAAATGCTCTCGAAATAGCCTTTCACCAATTCGCGGTATTCTTCGGGCACCGCGCCGCCTGCGCCCGTGGCGACGTCGGACTTGAGGGTGGCGTGGAATTTTTCCCAATCCGCCGAACTGATCCCGAGCTTCGCCAACTCCGGCGGCACCCCCGGATCGGCTTCGGGTGTCCGCAGGTCCGGTTGCGGCTTATCGCTTGGGGTGCTTCCCGGTGGTCCTTGGGGGCCAGGCTGACGACCTTGCATTTGCTCGCCGCCGGTCTGCGCGGCTTGTGTTAGAGCTTGCGCCGCGTTGGCTGCCTGCACCGCCGCTGCCACCGCTTGGGGATTTTCCGCAGCTTGCGATGCTTGTTGAAATGCCTCGGCCAGAGCGCTCGGTGCTACTTGGGCGCGTTGTGGATTCGCGGGCTGGCTCGCAGCTTCCTGCGCCATTTTGGAAAATTCGTCCGCCGCGCGGTTGAGGGCGTCCGCGCTTTTGCCGAAGTTTTGGGCGGCTTGAGCATGTTGCTTTGAAGCGTCCTGTTGTTCGTTCTTCTGCCCCTGATCGGCTGCCGCTGCCGCCTGCTGGCTACCTTGTTTTCCGGCATTTTTAGCCTCTTGCAACGAGCCGCCGCCGTCTAACAGCGGAATCGCTTCCATCGCTTGGGCCAACTCGCCCGCCGCTTCGGCTTGGGCCGCTTGCAGACCTTTCAGCGCTTCGGCTGGGACTCCTTTTGTTAGTGCGTCCATCGCCTTCGCAACTTGCTCTTGCCTGCCTGCCAGCTTCTCCAACGCTTCCGCCTGCGCGGCTTGCTCTAACGGCGGATGCTCATCGCTTGCGGTTTGCGCGGCCTTCTTCATCGCCTGGGCCGCTGCCGCCGCCGACTCGGCTGCGGCTTGCGTTTCGCCCTTTTGAATTTCATCCCGCGCTGCTTCCGCTGCGGCGGTGACTTCGGGCAGGGTGTCCGCCATTTCATTTCGCGCTTCCCGTGCCTCGGCAAGTGCGGCATTCCCTGCTGCCGCGATCGCTGACTGCTCCGCCGTTAGAGCTTCTTGCAGCGATTTCTCGGAAACTTGCTTCGCCTGTTCTTCAAGGTTGTCCTGCGCCTTCGCCACCTCGCGTGCGTGCTTTGCCAGCACCTTCGCTTGCGCGGCTTGCGCTTTGAGCGCCTCGGCCTTCGCTTGTGGCCGTTCGCGCAACTGCTGCTTGAGTGCTTCCTCGATCCGCTTTTGTTGGTCCTGCCATTCCTTGTTAGGCGACTCTGCTAGATTGGTCTCGGCTTGCCGCGCCAGCTCTTGTTGCTGCTGGGCGAGATCCTGAATCCGTGCGAGGTCTTCGATCTTTTCCCGCTGTTGGTCCATCGCATTCCTCACATTTTCAAGTTGCTTCACCGCCGACTCCGCTTCATTTCGCGCTTGCTCCAGCTTGGCATCGCGCTCCGGCGGCTGATCTTGCAATGGCGAGTTCTCCAAGTCCTCGCGCGCCTTGGCGACCGTCTCGGCAGCCTTCCTAACATCATCTGCTTGGGTCGCGTGGACGCCCTCCTTCATCTCCTTCGCCAGCGTTTCTAACTTCTCCTCCGCGCCTGCGAGTTTCTCACCGGCTTCCTTCAAATCCTTGCGCACGTTGTCCTTCAGCTCGCCTTTCTTGATCTCCTCCCGATGCCCGGCCCACCCATGCCCGCCGGACGCGCATCCTCGGCCCGGATTCGCACGCGGATTTCGTTCGCTCCGGGAAATCGCGAGCGCAGTTCCCCGATCACTACCGCCTCGTCGCCGCGAAACTTCGGGGGCTTCGAATCCACGATCCGCGGCGGGATGATCCGCTCTAACATCACCGGTGGCTTGCCGCCTGCATCCACTTCCACCGCCAGTTTCGCCACCGCGAAATCTTCGGTGATTTCATAAATTAGAGCCATCACCTCGTCCGGCCACACCGCGAGGGCGAGCAGCAATATCGTTGTTAGTGCCATGGCCGGCCGGCCCCAGCGCCGCGTGGTCCGCGCGGATTTCACTTCCACTGCCGCATCCACCTTGCCGGCATCCGCCTCGGCCGCGACCGCCAGCGATGCCAACAAGTCCGCCGAAACCCCGCCGCCGGCGTTTGCCGGTTCGAGCACCGTGCTCAGGCGTTCCTCCATTTCTGGATGTCTAACTTCGAGCCAACGTGCCACTTGCAGTAAACTGATCTGCTTCGACATGGGGCCAAATCCAAAGCGAGCCGCCGCTAGCACCGCGATCAACCAGACTCCTAACATGCCCCAGCGCACCCCCATCGGCAGCGGCGCGAAAAGCCAGTCCGCCGCCATCATCGCGCACAGTCCTGCCAGCGCCACCGTCGCCACCACCATCGCCGCGCGGATGAGTTGCACCCGGCGGATCGGGCTGCGCACGGCCTTCAGCCACGTTTCAATTTCTCCTGATGTTAGGTTCATGATGGTTTTCTTTATGGCAGTCCTCCCGCCCTTCTGATTACCCATTCGCTGTCCAGCAAACTCGCCAGTAAGCCAAGCACCCACGCGCTGTCCCACAGCGCGGTCTCCCGGATTTCCTCGCGCTCACTCTTGTCAGTTAGAAACAACGCCGCCAGCTCACCCGCCTTGTCCGGGGAAACCACCTTGCCGCCCGAGAGCTGCGCGATGGTTTCTAGCAGCGGCAAATTCAGCGTGGTTTCCGCCAATTCCACCGGTCCACGCGAGCCGACGACGCGGAAACCGGTCGTCGGTTCGCCCGTGCCATCTTCTCGGATCAACTCCCCCGCCCGCTCGCCGCGCAGCCGGATTTCATAGTTCCCAGCCTTGGTGAAACGCTCCAGATCCGCTTCATAAAGTCCGTTCGATCCCGGCACTGCGGACATCGCCACGTTGGCTAACACCTTGCCGTCGCGCAGCACTTCCGCGTGCAACGAGCCATCATCCACCGGCGTTAGAGTCTTGTCACGCAGGCGGGCGGTGACCTTGGCGCGGTCGTCTGGAGTGTAAGTCAGTTGGTCGGTGCCGAGCCGCGCCCGGGCACCGCCGGAGCGTAGAGTCGGCCCAGCTCCCCAACGGACAAGGTTGCCCCAGAACCGGTGCTGATAGAGATCGCCCGCGCCCTCGCACAGCCGCCAAGTCCGGTCGGTTAGGAGCAGCGCCACCTTGCCTTTCCCCGTCTGGCGGGTCACCAGCAGCGCGGTCTTCGCCTCGCGTTCACGACGTGTCGCGAGGTCGTCCAGTGCGCTTGTTAGTCCCGCTCCGCTCGTCACGCTCTGTTTCGCGTCGGCGGTCGCAGCACTTAATAACACTTCCGCGCCTTCCTTCAAGCCGGTCACCGGATGCCGCCAGTTTAACTCGGGAAATCCCGACCACACCCGCTCGTTTGCAGAGTCGCCGATGCTCTGCTGAGTCACCGGATGGCGCTGGCCCTCCGCCGTTAGAGCGAAGTGAAACTCGTCGCCGTCGCCGTTGCCGTCGCCGTTGAAATAGTTGCGATGCCCGTAATCCATCTCCGCCGGCACCAACGCCCGACCGGCTTCCGCGTCGATGGCATGGGGCATGAAGAGCGGTCCGGCGATCATCACTAACAACGCCGCCCGCTCGTTCACGCAGCGCGAGACGATTTTCCAAGTCGCGTCGTCCATCGCCTTCGGATCCACATCTCCCAGAATGATCACATCAAATTTCCGCCACTCCTCTTCATTCGCCGGCAAGCGTGTCGCCCACGCCGCCTAGGTCCGGCACCTGCGCGAACCTCACTTCCTCGCGGTGATGATCCTGTGGGATGGAAATTTCCCGCTCTTCCAACAGCTTCTCGCCACGCCGCAAGCGGACCATCGCCTGCTGTCCTTTATAGCCGTCGAATTTCAAATCCACCGCCACCCGCATCCGGTCGCCGAGGTGGATCGCCTCGGGTGCGCGGACTGATAGAATCGCCGCATCCCGTGGCGGCACCGCGCTGCCCACCGCCACCATCCCCACCGGCGCGGTCGAGAATCCCGAAGCGCCGCGCCACGTCCTCGACCCGCTCAGGTCGGTTGTGGCGGCCATCGCTCACCATCAGCACCCCGGCCAATTCATCCGGCGGCACCTGCTCTAACACCGTGCCCAGCGCCGACGCCAAATCCGTCGCATCGCCCCACCCTTCGGCCACCGCCTCGCCTTCTGCCCGCACGCTGCGGGCCGCCTTCACCACCCGCATCCGCAGCTTATCGCCGAGCTTTTCCACAATCTTCCCCTTCGCCAACGCCGCCTCGCCAATCGCGATCCGCGTCGCGTCCGCGCCGTCGTCCTTCAACTGCATCGAGCCAGAATCATCCACCACCACCACCACCTCGCGCTTGATCTCGCGCTCCACTTTTCTAACCCACACCGGCTCTATCAAAATCCAAACCAACGCCGCCAACGCCGCTAACCGCAGCCCAACGATCCACCGCGCCCGTACCGGAGTCACCCCGCCCGCCTCGTAGCGATACAGCCACAGGATCAACTCCACCGCCGCCGCGCTCGCCAGCGCCACCACTCCTAACGGCCAGTCTGGAGAAATCCCCAACAACAAGCCCCACGAGGCCAACCCAACCACGACCGCGCGAGACAAGAACTTCAGCGGCAACCCACCGGCGTTGCGGGGAAGCAGGAGTGGCAGATCGGGGCGGGCATCATGGAAAACGTCGTGGACCGATACGGCGGTCCCAAGGCGATATCGCAATTATTTGTGCTAACTCCAAGTGCCCACGGAATCCCGATGAACCCCGAGCCAAGCACCCCACACCCCTCCGATGATAAGACCAACCTGTTTGTGTCCTCCAAGGCCACTCATCAACTGGCTTTGCTGCCGGGCGAATTGAGGCAAACTTCCGGGCATGGATGTGATCACGCTTCAGATTGATATCCAACTGCTTCCCAACCATCTTCAGGATCGGCTCGCGGCATTTTA
>JAYTEI010000299.1:0-6538 GCA_043735445.1 Akkermansiaceae bacterium
GAAGCGGAAGAACAGGCAGGAATGCCTATATCACTTCGCTGCGCGTAGGGCTTCGTCCTTGGCCTTGGCCTTGGCGATGACGTCGTCGGAGACGTTGCGCGGGCACGGGGCGTAGTGGCTGAACTCCATCGAGAACTGGCCACGGCCGGAGGTCATGGTGCGGAGGTCGCCGATGTAGCCGAACATGGCGCTCAGCGGGGCCTCTGCTTTGACGCGGATGCCGCCTGGACTTGGCTCCTGGCCTTGGATCATGCCCCGTCGGCGGTTGAGGTCGCCGATAACGTCGCCGACTTTTTCCTCAGGGGCGAAGACGTCGAGTTTCATCATCGGCTCAAGGATTTGCGGAGCGCACTTGACCATGGTCTGGCGATACGCGGCCTTGGCGGCGATTTCGAAGGCGATGTTGCTGGAGTCCACTGCGTGGAAACCGCCTTCGTTGAGCGTGACCTTGAAATCCAAGCAGGGGTAACCGGCAAGGGGTCCCTTATCGACGCAGGTTTTGAAGCCCTTTTCTACGGCGGGGATGAATTCTTTCGGGATGCTGCCGCCGGTGACTTTGGATTCGAAGATGAAGCCGGAGCCGGCTTCGCCTGGCTCGATGGTGTAATCGATTTTTGCGAACTGACCGGAACCACCGGACTGCTTCTTGTGGGTGTAGCTGTCGTTGACCATCTTGGTGATGGTTTCGCGATAGGCGACTTGTGGCGCGCCGACGGTGACCTCGACCTTGTGGGTCCGCTTGAGAATGTCGATTTTGATGTCGAGGTGAAGCTCGCCCATGCCCTTGAGGATCATCTCGTTGGTTTCGTCGTCGGTCTCGACGCGGAACGAAGGGTCTTCCTGGATCATCTTGCCGATGGCGTTGGCGAGCTTTTCAGCGTTGGCCTTGTCCTTCGGCGCGACGGCGATGGAAATGACCGGATCCGGGAAAACCATCGGCTCGAGGGTGGCCGGGTTTTTCTCGTCGCAAAGGGTGTGACCCGTTTGGACGTTTTTCAAACCGACGATGGCGACGATGTCACCGGCTTGGGCGACGTCCACTTCGTTGCGGTCGTCGGCATGCATTTCGACCATGCGGCTGATGCGCTCTGTCTTGCCGGTGAAGGAGTTGAGCACGGTGTCGCCCTTCCTGAT
Organism: Akkermansiaceae bacterium; assembly: GCA_043735445.1. Classification (GTDB taxonomy): domain Bacteria; phylum Verrucomicrobiota; class Verrucomicrobiia; order Verrucomicrobiales; family Akkermansiaceae; genus Luteolibacter. Next base: position 1,135 of record JAYTEI010000299.1, read on the forward strand.
GGTGCCCGAGTAAATGCGGGTGAAGGTGAGTGCGCCGAACTTGTCGTCCATGATTTTGAAAGCGAGGCCGCGGAACGGGGCTTTCGGGTCGATGATGGCAAACTTGCCGGTTTCCTTGCCTTCGGCGTCCACTTCAGGGAGTGGTTTGACGTCGGTCGGGCTTGGAAGGTAATCGACGACGGCGTCGAGCACGAGCTGGAGGCCTTTGTTTTTAAAGGATGAGCCGCAGTAAGTCGGGAAGAACGCGAGGTCGATGGTGCCCTTGCGGATGCACTTCTTGATTTCCTCGACCGAAGGCTCGGTGCCGTCGAGGTAGGCTTCCATGATCGCGTCGTCTTGCTCGACGGCGGTCTCGATGAGTTGGGCGCGGTATTCCTTGGCTTTGTCCACCATGTCGGCGGGGATTTCCTCGATCTTGAAATTTTCCGGCTGGCCGGATTCGTCCCAGACGTGGGCCTTCATGGTGAGCAAATCGACCACGCCGATGAACTCACTTTCGGTGCCGATTGGCAGGACCATGACCAGCGGATGCGCGCCGAGGATCTTCTTCACCTGAGCGACGACGCGGTAGAAATCCGCGCCGATGCGGTCGAGTTTGTTGACGTAAATGACGCGGGCGACTTCCGAGTCGTTGGCGTAGCGCCAGTTGGTTTCCGACTGAGGCTCAACGCCGCCGGAGCCGCAGAACACGCCCACGCCGCCGTCGAGAACTTTGAGCGAGCGGTAAACCTCGATGGTGAAGTCCACGTGGCCGGGGGTGTCGATGACGTTGAATTGATAGCCTTTCCAGAAGCAGGTGGTGGCGGCGGATTGGATGGTGATGCCGCGCTCGGCTTCCTGGTCCATGAAGTCCATCGTGGATGCGCCATCGTGAACTTCTCCGATTTTGTGAATCTTGCCGGTGAGCTTGAGAATACGTTCGGTGGTGGTCGTTTTGCCCGCATCAACGTGGGCGAAAATGCCGATGTTGCGGTATTTGCTGAGGTCCTTCATAATCGGATGGTTGCTTCTGGTTGGCGGGCGACGGTTTCGCGCCGGGGGCAGATTCCTAGTCGGGGATCGCGGTTTGGCAATCATAGAGTCGATTGGCCGGGTTTTTTCATCTGAACTCTTTCGTCTAACTTCTCAAAGGTAGGCCTGCACGAGGAAACGGCGGTTTTGAACGATGAGTCCGAGGCGCTCGGCGCGTGCCACCTGGCGGACTCGCCGCCCGAGCCTGTGTGGTGACAGCAATCCGTGCCGGCTGCCGAGTGGCGTGGCCGGACTCGTGGCGGGTGTGATGTGTGAGAGTTCGTGACGGGAGCATTGCGTTCGGAAGATGACGCAGCGGGCTGACTTTGCTGTTTCCGTGACGGCGGGGGCTCGTTAGCATCGGCGGGTGACGATGAATGCCGGAGGGATGTTAGTGGCTGCGCCGGAGCGCTGAGATGAGGCGTGTTTCGCCGTGGCGGCGGTGCGGGCGCTGGTGGCATCCGGCTTGGCCACGGGGGTTCTTTGCGCGGAAACTCAGCGGGACTTTTGGCAAACCGTGGACGGCCTAACGGTGATCGATTTCCCCGTGAAAACGAAAGCCAAGTAGGTGGCGGCGAAGCTCTCAGGAAACTGGCAGGCGGCGTTGGTATGGGAAAATGATCTCGCCGCAGAGGCATTCAAGCTGGCCGGGATTCCACGGCGACTCGGCACGGACGGGGGGAAATTAAAGAAGCTGCTCACCCATCCGCTCGGCTTTGTGGCCGGGCCGCTAGAGCACCGGGTGAGGTATTATCTGGCGGCGGTTGAGGAATTGGGAATCGAGACCGCGCAACCCGCGTTTTTCGCGCCGGCGGCGTTAGGCATCGAACCGGTGGCAGGAGCCGTGTTGCTTTGTCCCGATTCGGACTACGGCCCCAGCCACGAATGGCTGCTTGAGCGCTGGTTGGAAATTGCAACTCGCCTGCTAGAAGCCAGCAGCCGCGTGACCGTCGCCAGCGTGGATGGTGGCAGTGGCATGGGAAAAATCTTGGCGCAGAAATTCGGGGATACCGTGGAGTGCGCTCCGTGTTTGCTGCCGAGATGCCCGCTCGATAGGCACTGCCAGAACGAGCTGGATCTGGAACGGGTGTGGCACGCCGTCAACCGGGTTCTATCATCCCCCGCTTTTCCCCAAGCTCCATGAGAAATGGCCTTGCCGAGATCTGCACCGACACAGTCATAAGCCTCTACCGAGGTCGGCTTCTCTAACTGGTGAGCCGTGCCGATGCCCGCCGTTTTTCAGTCACCCCAGGCGGATTCGCCACTTGTCTCCATTTCTCCGCCGCGTCACGCTCCGGCCATGGAGAGTCATGAATGGTTTGAAAACACTGACGAAGGCAAGGTCTTCTATCGGGCGAATTATCTGGGCACGCGGTGGACGATCATGACGACCACCGAGAAGCGCAACCCGACGTGGACCGATCTGAAGCCGCCGTCGGAGGCCGTTTGGCGGGAGCTGCGGGATGTGGTTTGGAAAAAATACCAACGCAAACGCTGCCCGTGGGAACGCGTGGCGGACCTCGATAAAATCCTGGGAGACGAGCCGCTGCCGAAGCCGGGGCGCTAATTTAGCGCGTGCTCGACGGTGACCGACTCCGCCCCTAGCAGATCGCGCAAGCGAGTGCGCAGGGTGCTGTCCACGGTTTCTAGCAGCCCGCTTTTTTCCGCCTCCTCGCGCATTTGGTTGCGGAGTTCGCGTAAAATCTGCGCACGGTCAGCGGGTTGGATTTTATTCAACCAGCCGCCGTCCTCGCTCAGCACGTCGAAGTCGATCAGCTCGACTGACAAGATTTCCGGTTTGGGAAAACGGGCGATGGGCCTGCCCTTTTCCATCCGCAGCGAGACGCCATCTTTGAGCCGGTAGCCACCTTTCACGGTGTAGTGGCCGCGCACGATGAGCTTTTTGGTGCCGAGCGGAAGGCCAGAGAAGCTCTCGGCTTTCTCGATGGTGCGGGTGGCACTCAGCCGCATTTCCAGCAGCGAGAGTTCGGAAATGGCGGCGGTCTCGACGATCTCGGCGCGGCCCTCGACCACCCGGGTGTCAGTGTTGGTGATGGCGGCGAGGACTTGTTGGAGGCCACCCTTGATGCTGGTTTTCGAAACTGCTAGCCCGCGCTCGATGGGCCGCACGATGAGGAACCACGCGCCGCCGAGGATAGCTACGAGCGTAATCGCCCGCCGGAATGTCCGCCACATTTCTACCCGATGTTGCATGAGGTCATGGTAGTGCGCGGGGTAGATCGCGTCGATGGCGGATGAGGATTTCTCAAAAATTCTAACCCAGAATTCAGGGCCAAACATTTGGTTGGCACGCGAGTTATTAACTCCGGGCCTTTTTCCAATGCGCTTGGAACCGGTGCCCAGAAAATCCATCCGTCATCAAACCCAGTTACCTATCACCATGAATACTTGTCTAACCGTACAGAAATCCGGCGGCCTACGCACCGCGATGTTAGCCGCACTTTCGATCACTTCAGCTCATGCCAAAATCACGGTGGATGGCATCCGCGATGGACTCGACACCGGCTACACCGAGCGCGCCGTCTTTCTCGGCAGCAGGCCAGATGACAATGCTTTTATCCTCTTCATCGACTCCAAGCCGGGCGGCGTCAACTTCATACCTAACAATCTAATCACCGTTGGAGATGAAGCATACACTATCAATAACCTCGGTTCATCAAACACCGCCGGGTTGACATTCGAAACGGTGTAGAAATGAAACTTAGCCTTGCCGCTCTGGGAGTTCCCTCTGGAGCAGGTCAATCAGTAAAGCTCATGGCGGTGCTCGTGAACGGCGGTTCCGACTATGCCTCGAACCAAGTGAGTGCTCGGCTCTAGAACCTCATCCACCGCCGACATCGGCGGCGGCACTTATGCCGATGCTACACATACTGGCTCCGATCCACTCGTCGCAGACACCGATGGCGATGGTGTGAACGACGGCCTCGAAGTGGCCGGTGGTCAGTTCTGCCTCGGGGCTGGCAATGTTTCAAATCCGAACCTGCCCAACTACACCAGCATGGCGGTTCCTGGAAATTTCACCACCCCGCAATGGCAAGAGAACGGCTCGGCCGGAAACCTTATGACCCGCAAGGGAACATCTCTAACAGACAAATGCATCTGGACTCTCGACTATCGCTTCGAGGTGGTCGGTGAAATTCAATACAAGTTCGCCGCGAACGGCTCCTACACCAACAGTTGGGGCGGGCCGGGCGGTAATGTTGTCTCTATCATTCCGGCGACTAGTTTCTATACTTTTGAGTTTAACAATGCGATATTAGCCCGCAGTCTCACGAGAAAAGTTTTCGCCAGCCTCAATGCTTATCTCGCGGCGTACGGCGCGGGGGAATTCACCGATGATGATGGAGACAGCCTGTCAGGTTCCAGCGAGTATAGCGGCAACACAACACCGACCCGACTCATGCCGACTCGGACGGCGATGGACTCTATGATTCGGTGGACGAACAACCGTTAGTGGCCGCACCACAAACCCGCGACGTGGTGTCCAAGGTGGACATGTCGGTCCAGACGGCGAATGGCAATTTTAAACCAGCCAGCGGAACCGTGGTGGTTAAAATTTTCTCCGGCATCCTCATCGGCAGCCCAGACTTGGCGATGACCGCTGGCAACAACGACGGGATCTACGAAACGGCCGCCGTCCCCGTGGCCGGTGCTGCGGGTGCAAACTTCGGAAATTTCAAATTCTTTAACTCCACCCCCGCTGCGCCTAACTCCGGCTATGAAGTCGGCGCTAACCGGAATTTCGTGCTCGGTCCAAACGCGGTCACTCAGACCGTGCCGGCTCCGGTGGAGTATTTCAGCAATGATTTTGATCTGCCCGTGTCCTACACCGACTGGTCTGGTGCGAGTGGCTACAACCTCGCGCCCCGCCGATGCTCGCACTGCAGATGCCGACCACGATGGTATCACCAATCTGCCGGAGTTTCTCTCCGGCACAGCGCCGGACTCCGGCAGCGGCGCACTGGTCACCACCACGCCCGGCACTGGCAACGTGGTCCTGACCTGGCTCCAACGCACCGGCGTCTCGGGCTACTCGCTGTTGGAAAGCACCACCCTCGGCGCATGGTCCCAGAGCGCCCTCGCTCCGGTGACTGCCCCCGACCAGAGCGACGTCCCCGTCGGCTACACCCGCATCCAGGCCACCGTGCCCACGACTAATCCGCAATCCTTCCTCCGAGTCATGGGCGTGGAATCCTAACTCTCGCAGCTCAGAGAGTGCAGAATTATCCCGCTGAATTTCTTGACAGGTGGCGGAATAATCGGCTTCTTTCCGCCCCGCGCCTGTCGCAAGGCACCCGTAGCTCAATTGGATAGAGCGTCTGACTACGAATCAGAAGGTTGGGGATTCGAGTTCCTCCGGGTGTACCACTCT
>JAYTEI010000300.1:0-6534 GCA_043735445.1 Akkermansiaceae bacterium
GACCACCCACAACTTGGAGCAAGTCGCCGGCACGCCGTCGTCGGGTCTGCTCTCCACCCGCGACAAGCCGGATGAAGAGTATTGCCAGCGGATGTTCAAAGTCATGCAAGCGCACGACATCCGTTACTTTTTCTACGTCGGCGGCAATGACTCGTCAGACACCGTCCGGATCGTCAATGAGCAGGCGAAGGAAGCGAACTACGAACTGCGGGCGATCCACATTCCGAAGACGATCGACAACGACCTTGAGGAAAACGATCACTGCCCCGGCTTCGGCTCGGCGGCCCGCTTCGTGGCCCAAGCATTTTCCGGGGTGAACCTCGACAATCGCGCCCTGCAAGGCGTGTACATCGGCGTGGTGATGGGTCGCCATGCTGGTTTCCTAACTGCCGCTTCCTCGCTGGCGCAAAAGTATCTCGATGACGGCCCGCACTTGGTCTATGTGCCTGAGCGCCATTTCGTGATGGAAAATTTCCTCGCCGACGTGGACCGCGTTTACAAGCAGCACGGCCTCTGCACGATTGCGGTTTCCGAAGGCATTTCCGATCCCGACGGCACCGCGATGATCACCAAGCTGCTAGGCCACGAAGAGCGCGATTCGCACGGCAATATCCAGCTCTCCGGCACCGGCGCGCTCGGCGACCTGCTCTCTAACGAGATCCGCAAAAATCTCGGAATCAAGCGCGTGCGCTCGGATACGTTCGGATACTTGCAGCGCTCGTTCATGGGCATCCAGTCGGACCGCGATGCCCACGAGGCACGCGAAGTCGGGGAAAAAGCGGTGCAGTTCGCGATGTGGGATAACGTCGATGGCTCGGTGGTAATCCGCCGCCCAGTGCTCAACTACAGCGTCGATTACGAATTGGTGGACATCACCAAAGTCGCCGGGAAAACCCGTCACATGCCGGCCAATTTCATCAACGCCGATGGCAATGGCGTGACCGAAGATTTCAAAAACTACTGCCGCCCACTGCTAGGCTCGGATCTGCCAGAGCCGCATCGCCTGCGTGCGCCGAAGGTCGCCAAGATCCTGCACCGGTAGAGAAAGCTGAGATCCTGAAATTCAGTGCATCCTCATGTTAGTGAGTATGCGCTTGCGCCTCAGCGGGTCGATCATGATTGAAAAACTGTCCTCCAGCCTTGTGCCGTGAAACACGTTGCTGCTGCGGGTGACGCCTTGCATTGTTCGGGCCATTTCCCATGCTCCGCGCCAATCGCCCCATGACAAACTCCAGCGTGCTTCCCGTCGTTTTCCCCTTCCGCGCCGCCAGTCCCGCCGGCATGAGTGCCGAGCTGAATGCCAATGGCTCCGTCCGGCGGCTGGATTGTGGCGACATCATGCTCAATGTGTTTCTAGGCAACGAGGCCGAGGGCGGACCGACTAACATCTATCTGCGCCGTCATGGAAATGCGGTGGAGACCCTTCCCCTGCTAGGGCCGGCCAGTCCCGCCTACTATCAGACGGATGAACGCGGCATCTGCGCCACGGGAAGCTGGGGCGATCTAACATTCCGGGTGCGGCTGGTGCTGGCAGCGTCTGCCAAGGCGTGGTGCTGGCATGTCGAATTGGAAAACACGGGAAACACCGCCCTCACTTGCGATCTCATCCTCACCCAGGACATCGCGCTCGCCCACTACGGCGCGGTGCGACTCAATGAATACTATATCAGCCAGTATGTGGATCACGCGCCGCTAAACCATCCGCTAACAGGCGTGGCAGTTGCATCGCGGCAAAACCAGCCGATGGACGGGCGCTGCCCGTGGACCGTCATCGGCTCGCTGGGCAAGGCCGTTTCTTACTCAACCGACGCGCTTCAGTTTCACGGTCTCGCCACCCGCGCGGGTGGCGAGGCTAGCGCTCTAACATCAGGTCTGCCCGGCACCCGGTTGCAGCATGAGCACTCGCTGGTCGCCATCCAAGATGAGCCACTGGTGCTAAAACCGGGGGCGAAATCGCAGCGTGGTTTCTTTGGTTGGTTCGAGGCAAACAAGCCGACTGCCACCAGCGCCGACGACACATGTTGGATCGATGCCGCGCTAGCACTGCCGGAGGCAATCTGTCCGCCGTGGCCTGCGAAAATCGCCGTAATCTATCCCGCACCCAGCCTCTTCAGCACTGCGAGTTTGCTAAAGACGGAAGAGCTAGATGCAGCAGAAATCCGCGCGTTTTTCGGAGCTGATCCACGCCATGCGGAACACGAGGACGGCAAGCCATGGTCGTTTTTCACCGCGCGAGGAAGCCATGTGGTGCTCCGGGAAAAGGAACTCAAGGTGCTTCGTCCCCATGGTCATCTGCTGCGGTCGGGCGGCTCACTAACACCCGACGAATCCGCCATGACATCCACCGCGTGGATGGGCGGAGTGTTCCACTCGATGGTCACGCAGGGTCATGTGAGCATCAACCGCTTGCTCTCCACCTGTCACAGCTATCTCGGGCTTTTCCGCAGCCACGGGCAGCGAGTGTTTATAGAAATAGATCACTGTTGGACGCTGCTAGGGATACCATCGGCGTTCGAAATGAGTCAGGACTCGTGCCGCTGGATTTACAAACACCACGGTGGTGTGATCGAGGTGGTTTCCTCTGCGCCGGATGATTGTCATGAATTGCGCTTATCTATATCTATACTCCATGGCACGGCGGTGAGGTTTCTGATATCGCACCATGTCGCGATCCATGGCGACGACGGCAGCGCCTCAGTGCCGGTTCGTTATGAAATGCATGGAGACGCAGTATTCGTCCGGGCGATTGCTGATAGTGATGTGGGTCGCCGTTTCCCGGATGGAGGTTTCCTAATCACGCCCAGCGACGGCACGCTGATAGATAGGATCGGCGGTGATGAATTGATTTTCACGAATGGCCTATCACACCAACAACCGTTCCTATGTTTTATCACTGCGCCGTCGGTAACAGCGGGACTGATTTTGCAGGGTCGATTGGTCGATGAGTCAATCAAGCAAACTGAGAATTTCTGGGAAACGATTCACTCCGGCTTGCGGATCAAAGCAGCCGAGAAAAGCCCGCTCGCTCTAGCAGCGGAGCGCACGGGCGAGATTTTCCCGTGGTTCGTCCACAATGCGCTTGTTCATTATCTCTCACCCCGCGGCCTCGAGCAATACTCCGGCGGTGGCTGGGGCACCCGCGATGTCTGCCAAGGGCCGGTGGAATTGTTACTTGCGCTTGGTCGCTTCGAACCAGTGCGCGATCTGTTGTGCCGCGTCTTCCGCCAACAAAATGCTGATGGTGATTGGCCGCAATGGTTCATGTTCTTCGACCGCGAGCGCAACATCCGCCCAGGCGACTCGCATGGCGACATCGTCTATTGGCCATTGCTCGCGCTCGCCCAATATCTCTCAGCCACTGGCGACGCAGCTCTGCTAGATATATCTCTGCCGTTTTTCCATCCCGATGAAAACGCGGCGGAAATAGCCACAATCAGCAGCCACGTCGAGCGGGCGCTGGATCTCATCCGCCGCCGCGTGATCGCAGGCACCAGCCTCGCCGCCTACGGCCATGGCGATTGGAACGACTCACTGCAACCGGCCAAGCCCGACATGCGCGAGCATCTATGCAGTTCGTGGACGGTGACGCTCAACTATCAAACATTCATCGCGCTGGCCACCGCATTTAGGCACCTCGGGAATGCGGACCGCGCGGCGGAGTTCGACTCACAAGCCGCGCAAATCCTCGAAGAATTCCAACGCGTGCTCATCGTGGACGAGGTCGTCGCGGGACTGGCGTATTTCCAAGAGGGCGGCAAAACTGAATACTTACTTCACCCTCGCGATGGCACGACGGGTTTATCATACAGTCTGCTGCCGATGATCCATGCGATCATCCATGATATGTTTAGTCCGGTGCAGGCGGCAGCCCATCTCAAGCACATTCGCAATCATCTGCTAGGGCCGGATGGTGCGCACCTGTTTGACCGACCGATGGTCTATCATGGCGGTTTGCAAACGAATTTCCAACGGGCCGAGACAGCGAGTTACTTCGGCCGGGAAATCGGCATTATGTATATGCACGCCCATCTTCGCTATTGCGAGGCGCTCGCCCGCTTCGGCGATGCAGATGCATTTTTCCAAGCACTATGCCAAGCGAACCCGATCGCGATTCGCGATCTCGTCACCACCGCCGCGCCGCGCCAATCGAATTGTTATTACTCAAGTTCCGACGCCGCATTCACTGACCGCTACCAAGCCTTCGACGAGTATGACCGGGTGAAGAATGGCGAGGTCGCGCTGGAAGGTGGCTGGCGGGTTTATTCCAGTGGTGCGGGCATCGGCGTACGCCTGATCATGCAATGTTTCCTCGGCCTGCGGCTGGAAACCACCTCACTCATCCTCGATCCCGTGATCCCCGCCGCGCTGGACGGACTCACGGCGAAGTTATATCTAGCAGGTCACCCGCTCCAGGTGCGCTATTACATCAAAGCCAACGGCTGCGGACCGTTAGCCATACATCTAAACGGCGTGAAACTCGAATTCAGCCGTGAAGCGAATCCCTACCGCCCCGGAGCTGTCCGCATTGCGATGGACGCGTTCACCCGCGGACTAACTGGCGATGGCGACCTGCTGACAATCTGGATCGAGTAAGCTCGACTCCGTCCGAATTGGCAGCCTTACATTCTCGCCTTACTTCTCTGCCGTGATTGCAACAATTACCAGCAAGGGACAAATCACGATTCCTCAAGCGCTTCGGCAAAAGCTGAACCTCAAAGTCGGAGATCAACTCGAGTTCGATGAGACGGCCCCCGTCCTCACCGCACGGCGGGTGGTGGATCGCGGGAACTGGGAAGAAACACTCACGGCATGGCAGGCGAGCACGAATCAGGCGTTTGAGGGCCATCCGTGGAAGGTTCTGTCCTCTACCGAAATGCTCGACGAACTTCGCGGAGGGGCGGCTGACTCCACCTCTCCCGAACCATGATCACCACCTTGGATTCCTCCGTTCTCTGGGCCATCGTCAAAAAGGGGAGATCCTGTAATAAACATCCGACGGTTTTGCACAGACCCGGTCAGTGGATTCCTTGGGGTTCTGTTGGTTTAATTCTGCAAAACTAACAACCCTCTTCCCAAAAATTCCTGCTCGCTCCGATCCTGAGGATGTTGCTAGCGTGCCGCCGGAATGCGGGGGCTGCGCCATTGTCCAGCTCAGTCATCGAGCATCTCATTCCCGAATCTCGATTCTCCATGCGTCCGCTTTTTATTTTACCCAGTGTGGTTCTCATCAGCTCCTGCGTGCTTGGGCCGGACCCCGCATCACCGGGGGGGGAAATCCCCACGAATTTCCGCAACGACACCGCGCCGCATGGCCCATCGTTCGGTGACAAATCTTGGCGCAGCGTTTTTTCCGACGCCGTTTTGCGAAATCTAATCGCCCGCGCGTTGGCGAATAACCCGGACTTGGTCACCGCCAGCTACCGCATTGAAGAAGCGCAGGCTCTGGCTGGAGCCTCGCGTGCAAGCGGGTTTCCCACGCTCGATGGCGATGCTGCTGCCACCGCAGATTACCGCTCGAGAAATGCCGGGCAAGGATCGTCCGGCGCGGCTCGCCATTCCAAATCCTACAATCTAACTGGCCTGGCTGCATGGGAACTCGATCTGTGGGGCGGCATCGCCCGCGGCAACCAAGCCGCCCGCGCCCGCTTGCTAGAATCCGAATACCAGCGCGACGCTGTCCAGACGTCCCTCATCGCCACCGTCGCCAGCAGCTACATCGACCTCCAAAACCTCGACGAACGGCTGGCCATTTCTCGGCGCACGGCGGCGAGCCGCAAGGGTTCGCTTGAGCTTGTGACCGCCCGCCGCGACGGCGGGGTCAGCGCCGATCTCGAAGTGGGCCAAGCCGAGGCATTGCTCTCGCAGGCGGAAATTTTAATCCCCGCCACCGAGCGATCTATCAGCGAGAAGGCAAACGAAATCCGTGCGCTGTTAGGCGAGTTTCCCGGCACCATCCGCCGCGGCGGAAGTTTGGAGAAACTCGATGCGTCGCTGCGGATCACCGCCGGGCTGCCCTCCTCGCTGATGGCGCGCCGCCCAGACATTTCCGCCGCCGATCAAGCGTTCCAAGCCGCGACGGCGGACATCGGAGTCGCCGAGGCGCTGCGTTTCCCGGCCTTGTCGCTCACCGGCCAGGGTGGCTTGGTCAGCGGAGATCTTAACAAACTCCTCCAAGGCGGCTCAGCCGCTTACTCGATCGGCCCGCAGCTCACAGGGCCGCTCTTCGACGCTGGCCGCGCAGGCTTCCGGGTCAAAGCCGCCCAAGCCCGCGCCAAGATTGCCCTCACCGACTATCAGAAATCCGTGCGGCTCGCCTTTCAGGAAACTGCCAACGCCCTAACTGCCTATCAGAAATCTGGCGAGATCATCGCGCAAGGAAGTCGGTTAGTCGCCTCACAGAAAAGCGTTTCCGCCATCGCGCTCGACCGCTTCCAAGGCGGCGCGTCGAGTTATCTCGAAGTGCTCGACGCCGAACGCGGCCTCTTCACCGCCGAGCTCGACCTCGCCGACGCCCGCAGCAATCGCCTCCGCGCC
>JAYTEI010000301.1:0-6507 GCA_043735445.1 Akkermansiaceae bacterium
CCATCCCGAAACCGGCCACCGCTTCATCTATCAGCTCGTCTGACCCAGCCACCCAGCCAGACCTAAAACGCGCCAAATCATTTTCCGACCGGATCAGGATGTCTGAAGTCAGGCGCGTTTCTCAAAGCGCAGGGAATCGACGCGGAAGAAATGATCCGGCGAGAGGTGGGCGATAATTAAAAGATCTTCAGCTCACTCCATGTGCTCGATAGTGATCACGAGATGATTAAGCCTTTGCATCTAGCCGTTTTTCAACACGGCGTAGGGTGTCTTCGCAAACGCGTCCGGGCCGCAACCCATCAATCAGCGGGCACTCCCACCCGTTAGTGCGCGGGCCAGTGGCGAGGGAGAAAGCGCATCATCACCCGCATTTCGCAAGGAAGCCACGGTGCCCATCGGATCGAGTCGGTTGAGCGGGGCCGCTGCGTATCCCGCGCCGATGTCCACTCCGTCGCCAGCCCGCATTTCGAAATGCAGGTGCGCCGGATAGTATCCGTTAGCGGTGCCGACGATGCCCACTTTTCCGCCGCGTGGGACCAGCGCCCCCAAGCTCACGTCGATCCGGTGCAAGTGCGCATACATCGACTGCAACGCCCGCCCGTCCGCCGCCCGATGCGCGATGATGACCAGTTTCCCCCAGCCCGGCGACGGCTCACCGGCGTAAATCACCAACCCATCCGCCGTGCAGAAAACCGGATCGCCCAAGTCGGTATTCATCCCGCCGATGCCGTTGAGATCATCTCCCGTATGGTGACCGCCGCGCTTGTCATTCATTTCCCAAAACTTCTGGGCATTGTAAACCAGCCCCGAGTGGTCCGATCCCAGCGGCGGATCGAAGCGCAGCGCCTGCGGAATTTGTGCCGTCTCCCAGACTGATAGTAAATGCAAGCGGTGGTCCGGCTCGCCGTGAGTCGGCATCGGCAGTGGTGAATCCGCATCAAGTTCCGCCGACTGCCGCAGCAGCAGGAGGACGGCCACCCCGGCCACTGCTAGAAGGATCAGGAAGCTAGCAGGTCGAGCTCTCACGCAGCAGATTCTGGGAAGCTGGCGCTAAACATTCAAGACCCTCGTTTCCGCCTTTCCATCTTTGACAATTCACAATCGTCAAGACAGTTTCCCGCCGCGAACCCGCAAACATCAATATTATGGCCTACGATCTCATTGTCATCGGTGGCGGCCCTGCCGGCTACGTCGCCGCCATCCGCGCCGCCCAACTTGGAAAAAAAGTCGCTTGCGTCGAAATGGATCGCGCCGGCGGCACTTGCCTCAACTGGGGCTGCATCCCGACTAAAGCGCTCCTCAAGAATGCCGAGGTCTATCAGATGCTCACTCACAAGGCCGCTGAGTTTGGTTTGAAAATCGAGGGACTCAGCTACGACTGGTCCGCCGTGATCGGCCGCTCGCGCAAGGTTTCCGACCGCCTCGCCGGCGGCATCGAGTATCTCCTCAAGAAAAACGGCATCGACTACGTCCGCGGCTTCGGCTCCATCGAAGGCACCGGCAAAGTCAGCGTCAAAGCCGCCGATGGCTCGTCCAAAATCCTTGAAACCAAGGACATCTTCATCGCCACCGGCTGCAAGAGTCGCGGCCTGCCACCGCTGCCTTTCAACGGGAAATCCGTCATCGGCTCCAAGGAAGCGATGGTCATCCCGCAGCAGCCCAAGGAAATGCTGATCATCGGCGCGGGCGCGATCGGCGTGGAATTCGCCTACATTTACAATGCCTTCGGCACCAAGGTCACCCTGATAGAAATGGCCCCGCGCATCCTCCCGGTCGAGGACGACGAAGTGGGCGATGCCTTGGAGAAATCCCTCATCAAACAAGGCATCCGCTGCCTCACTCACACCACGATCACCGCCATGGTGGACAAGGGCACTCACGTCGAACTCACCGTCGATGGCCCTAAGGAAAAAGGCGTGCTCAGCGCGGAAGTTTGCATCGTCGCCATCGGCATCCAGCCCGTCCTTCCCGGCGGGCAGGTGCCCAAGCTCGACGACCGCGGCTACATCGCCGTCGGCGACCGTTATGAAACTTCGATCCCCGGAGTTTACGCCGCAGGCGACATCACCGGCCCACCATGGCTCGCCCACGTCGCGTCGTTTGAGGCCGTGCAAGTGATCGAAGGCCTCTACGTCCCCGGTCACAAGCCGCGCAAGGTCACCAATTTCCCCGGCTGCACCTACTGCCACCCGCAAGTCGCTTCAGTTGGCAAAACCGAGCGCGCACTCAAGGCGGAAGGCATCGAATACACCGTCGGGAAAATCCCGTTCGTCGCCATCGGCAAGGCCATCGCCGCCGGTGAGCCGGAGGGTTTCGCCAAGCTCCTCTACGGCAAGAAGCACGGCGAGCTGCTAGGCGCCCACATCATCGGTGAGAACGCCACTGAACTCATCGCGGAAATGGGCCTCGCCCTCGACCAAGAACTCACCAGCGCTGAAATCCACGCCACCATCCACGCCCACCCGACGATGTCCGAAGTCATCCACGAAGCCACCCTCGCCGCCGAGGGCCACGCGATTCACTTCTGATAGGAGCCTCTTCACGGACCGCGTGGACGGAACCATGCCACAATAACTGGCAGCCTACTTATACAAGTGCCGTCGCGACATCCCGTCTTTTCACGCGATTTCGAGTTCTTCCTCTTTCCGGATTCCTGGGATGTTCTCGTGACCGAAGAGTTCAAATAAGTCGCGGAGATGGTGTTTGAGGTCGTCGAGATCTTCTCCTTGAGTCCAATGATCGGGATAGTCGTTCAAATAGCCGAGGTATTTGCCGTCAGACTCGCGCCAGTAGGTGCCTTTCGCCTTCGTGGTTGATGAATAAGCAGTAGTGCGTGATGAGCCAAGCCGGAGTTCTCAAGGCACCTTCCCCTTGGGTCCTCATTCACCTGCCCGCGACTCGGAAAGGACCGCGGATTTTATGCCAGAGGACGACCGTCTTTTGCTGCCTGAGAATGAGTTTTCGCGCTGCCGCTAACTCGAAAATGAGCGGTCTCAGCAAAGTGAGCGGCAGCAAGGTCTGCGGCAATACGCGCAGACTTAACTCGCCGGGACAGACGGTGGTAGCGGGTTTGAGAAGGGCCACCTCAACGAGGATTCGAGCCTTGAGCGCGACCGCATCTGCGGCCACTTGGGCACTCTCTACTTTCCTGCCGCTACAGCGTCGCGAGCAAATTCCGCCACCATCGTCCTTGGAAGGCAGGGGCAAGGAGCAGATCCGGCAGCGTTCGGGGTGCTCTAGGGCAATGGCGTCTCCGGCGAAAACGCAGTTAGGTTTTTGCTCACGTGCCACGACCCTATTTCGTCCCGCCGATGAGATACGCAAGGACTCAGTAACCCTGCTTTTCCCTTCGTCGTCGCGCCGCTTGAGTTGTTAGCGCTGGCCTGTTACAGGCTGCCATGCAACTCGACATCGAGGACGTACTTGCGAGCACTGTAGGCAGGGTCTTCCTGTTGGTGTTCTTCATGCTAAGCGCGGCTTGGGTCGGCAGCCTCATCGCCGGCTTGGCGTGGTTTATCGGAAATTGGGATCTATCCGTAAGCTACTTGCTCTCCGAATTTCCGAAGCCGTGGGTCTGCCCCGCTTTGCTGCTCAGCGAATGGTCTTTTCCCAACATCGCGGTGCTGGGTGCTGGGATCGCGATTCTGTTCGTCACAGATCATATCGGCTATGCGGCGTGGGGAATTTTTGTCGGACTGGAATCGGTTTTCGCAATGTTAGGAACAAGCTATGCACACAAACCCGTCGGCAACCTCGTCCTCATTTTCATCGCTTGGTTAGTTGTGCTGACAATGGTGGAAACCGGAATTTGGCTGACTCGCCAGATGAGGATGAACCGGTGGGCGCACCAAATGGCGGCGCTCAGCGCGGAGAACTCGATGCGCCGCGCCGAACGCGAGGCGTTGGCCCGCGATGAGGAACAGGCCGTCACCTCAGGAGATGGCAGCTTGAATTGAGATGTCGGCCATGCATGGTTGGCGAATGAGCAAGTATCATCTCCTCACAACCGCAACCCGCACGGCGCTGGCGATTTCTGCTGTGATCATAGCGAACGAATCCTTCGCCGCAGACTTACAAAACGGCGACATCGTTTTCAGCGGCTCGACCGCCGGCCAAGGCGGGGCGATCATCGCGGCCACTGGCTCGCCCTACACCCATTGCGGCATCGTGTTCCTGAGCGACGGCAAGCCGATGGTGTTAGAAGCCGTGCAGCCGGTGAGCGTAGTGTCGTTAGAAATCTTTAAATCACGCAGCAAGCCCGGCACCTTCATGGCCCGCCGCCTCAAAGTCCCTCTCGCCCCCGCGAACTATCAGGTGGCTCGCACTTGGGCCGAGGCGCAGGTCGGCAAGAATTACGACCCCCACTTCCGCTGGGATGACGACACGCTCTACTGCTCCGAGCTGGTCTGGAAAATCTATCAACACAGCGGCGTCGAGCTGTGTGCGCCGCGCCGGTTTCGGGACTATCACCTCGACGATCCGAAGGTGAAAAAACTCGTCGGTGAGCGCTACGGCAGCATTGAGAAAATGTCGTTAGACGAAAAGGTCGTCGCACCTTCGGATTTGGCCACCTCGCCGCTGCTGGTGGATATCCCGCCGGAGTCTCGATGAGGCCCATGCACCGTGAGAAACATAAGCAATGTTTACAATATCGTCTTGCTGGCCCGGCATCGTGAGCAAAGGCCGGTCCCGCTGTCATTCGAATGGTGGATACCTCACAGTAGCTGTCATAGCTCCATTCACCAGCCGCCGCCGAGGGCTTTGTATAAGTTTACGGAGTTAGTGGCGCGGGAGAGGCGGAGCCGGATCAGGGATTGGCGGGCGGTGTAGAGATCGAGGGTCGAGTTAAGGACTTCGAAGTAACTGTCCACGCCCTTGGCGTAGCGGGTGTTAGCAAGGTCGGTGCGCTTCTGTTGGGCGGCGACGAGGCTTTCGGTGGCGGCGATTTGCTCGGCGAGGCCGCTGCGGTTGGCGAGGCTGTCGGCGACCTCGCGGAAGCCGGTTTGGATGGCTTTCTCGTAAGTGGCGATGCTGGTTTGCTTGGCCACTTCGAAGGCTTTGAGGCCGGCTAAGTTCTTGCCGCCGGAAAAGATCGGGATGTTGACTTGGGGGGCGAACAACCAACTTGCCGTGCCGTTAGCAAACAGGTCGGTGAGGCTGCGGCTGGCGGTGCCGCCGGTGGCAGTTAGGGAAATGCTCGGGAACAACGCGGCACGGACGGCACCGATGTTCGCATTGGCGGCGCGGAGTTGATGCTCAGCAGCGCGGATGTCCGGGCGGCGGTATAACAGATCGGAAGCAACCCCGGCCCGCACGGCGGCGACGAGGACTTGGTCGAGCGTGCGTCCGTTAGGCAAGCTGGCAGGAAGTGAGCCACCGGCGAGGAAGACGAGTGAGTTATTGATTAGCTGAATGCGCTGGCGGAAGGCGGCGAGATCGGCCTTGGCAGTTTGCCGCTGGACATCCATGGAACTGAGCTCGAGTTCGGAAATAGTGCCGGCGTCGAAGCGGCTTTTCATGATGTCATAAGCGACGTTGAAGACATCGGAAGTTTGCTGCGCGAGGGCGAATTGGTCTTGGAGCGCGCGCTCAGTTAGATATTGATTGGCGACTTCTGCGACGAGCGAGATTTGCGCAGCGACGCGGGCGGCATCGCTGGCGAAGTAAGTTTCCAAGGCGGCGTTGTTTAAGCTGCGAACTCTGCCGAATAGATCGAGTTCATAGGAAACCAAGCCGACGGAAACGTTGTAGTTGCCGGACTCGATGGCACCGCCACTGGAGCCGGGCGCACCGAGGCCGCGCTGGCGTTGGCCGGAGGCGGTAATGCCGGTGGGAGGGAAAAGCTCACTACGGGAGATGCCGTACTGAGCGCGGGATTGCTCGGCGTTTAATGCGGCGATGCGGAGGTCGCGGTTGTTAGCCAACGAGACTTCGACGAGTTTCCGCAGCCGCGGATCGATGAAAAACTTTTGCCAAGCGATGTCGGCGGAGACCACGCCGCCGGTCTTACCGGGGAAGCGGGCGGAGACCGGTGAGGCGATCGGATCGGGCGGCGGCATCAGGTTGCACGAGCCAGATAGAAACGCCGTGACGAGGGTGGCAATGGATGACTTACGCATGATCGATTTGTCCTTCTTCAATAGCCGCCGCTGGCACGACCGGGGATTTTTTACCGGTGAAACGGGCGACCGTTTGACTGACCACCACGAAGAACACGGGGACGAGGAAGATCGCGAGGATGGTGCCCGAGATCATCCCACCAGTGACGCCGGTGCCGATCGCGTTCTGGCTGGCGGACCCCGCGCCGCTGCTGAGGACCAGCGGCAGGACGCCGAGGATGAAGGCCATGGAAGTCATAAGGATGGGCCGCAAGCGGAGTTTCACGGCTTCCAAGATGGACTCGATCAGCCCCTTGCCTTCTTTCATGAGATCGAGTGCGAACTCGATGATCAGGATCGCATTCTTGGTGGAAAGTCCGACGGTGGTTAGAAGGCCGACTTTGAAATA
>JAYTEI010000302.1:0-6498 GCA_043735445.1 Akkermansiaceae bacterium
TGGCTGCACAACGGCCAGCCGGGCGGCGCGCAGGATGCCGCCACCACGGAGGACGGTGCCTACACCTTGCTTGGCGCCATGAGCGGCATCATCGCGAAAAATGGCGGAGCCAAGGCATGGATCCCCAGCTAGAGCGAGTGGTATAAGGCGGCCTATTACGATCCGAACCAGGGCCGGTGCTGGCGTGGGCGGCTATTGGACGCAGGCGACCCAGAGCAATGCGATGGCCGGCAACACCACCGGCGTGGCGAACTCGGCGAATTATAATGACGGGGATTATGTGGGTTCGGGAAGTTCTACGTTTCCAACGGCAAATGCCCTCACCGATGTGGGCGCGTATGGCCCGAATTCGGACAGCGCGTATGGCACCAACGACCAGGCGGGCAACGTTTTTGAGTGGAATGACGCGGTGATCTCCGGCTCGTCGCGCGGGCTGCGGGGCGGCTCGTGGGACGGCGACTCGGACGACCTGCCCGCGTCCAACCGCTTCAACAACGGCCCCGCGGTCGAGTACAACAACGTGGGGTTCCGAGTCGCCAGTGTCCCTGAACCAACGTGCCTTGTCCTGACGGTGTTCGCAGGCAGTTTGATGCTCGCCCGCCGGAAACGTTAGTTCTCCCCTTTGATCCTTTATCCCTTTGTCCTTTTTCTGCGGGGAGCCCACGCGCCCCCGCGTGGGGTTTTCAGCGCCCTCGTTGAAAACGGGCGCCGATCCAAAAGGGAGCGTCGCACAGGGCATCACGGCCGCCGGGCCGCGAGGGCGCGACCCGGAACACGCGAGGGCGCGTGTGCTCCCCTTCCGCCGCAGGTGGAAGAAAATTTTTTCTGAAAACAACTGATCCGGGATTCCGCGTTGATGTGGGGCAAGGACTGGCTATGCTCGTGGTCATGACACTCAAAGCGATCATACACGAAGCGGAAGAGGGCGGATTCTGGGCGGAAGTACCAGCCCTTCCCGGATGCGTCACCCAAGGCGAGACGCTTCTGGAATTGGAAGCGAACTTACGCGAGGCGATTCAAGGCTGGCTGTTAGCCGCCGAACCGGAAGACGGAGCCTTGGATACGCGCGTCCTTGAAGTGGCCGTATGAAGTCCGTTTCGGCAAAACGACTGGCCAAGCTGGCGGAAGACAAGGGCTGGCACCTTGCGCGGATCAACGGCAGCCACCACATTTTCGCGATGGCTGGTAGGAGTGAGCGACTGGTGATTCCGTTCCATGGTAACCAAGCTCTCAAGACCGGACTTCAGCACTCGCTGATGAAGCTTATTCCGGTGAGCGAGGACGAACTCTGACAAGCTCCCTCGAACCCTGATACCACCACAGCAAATGAAACAACCCGCCAACGAGGCTCCGCTCGTCCTCGTCAAGTGGTATGCCTACGCGAAGTGGTTTCTCTAACGCGTGGAGAGCTTCCCGAAGAGCCAACGCTTCATCCTCGGTCAACGGCTTTCGAACCACGTCATGGACGTGCTGGAGATGCTGGTGAAGGCGAGCTACGCCAAAGACAAGTCCGCGCTGCTCCTCCAAGCGAACGAAGGCATCGAGATGACCCGCTGGGTCGTCCGCATGGCGAGTGACCGTAAATTGCTGGCCCCGAAGCAATTCGAGTTCAGCGCCCTCCAGCTCAACGAATGCGGCCGGATGGTCGGTGGCTGGTTGAAAAGCCGTGGCGGCGCTTCCCAACCGCCAAGCCCAGTTTGAAATCCCACAAAAACCTCCACCCGCAAGTCTGCGCGCTGGAAAACGTGATGGCTGCCGCCCGCAGCGCCATGCAGGGCAAGATGAGCGGCCATGCCGCCGCCCGTTTTTATACCCGCTGGGAAACCCACGCCGTCCGCCTGCATGAGGAACTCACCGCCGGCACCTGGCAGCCCGGCCCCTACACCTACTTCGACATTCACGAGCCGAAGCTCCGCCGCGTGGCCGCAGCACCGTTCCGGGACCGTGTCGTCCACCACGCGCTGGTCCGGGTGCTGGAGCCGATTTTCGAGAAGAAATTCATCGAGGACAGCTACGCCTGCCGGAAAGCAGGAGTTGGGAGTGATAGGCTACGTCCGCTACGTGGATGAGACCGGGACCGTTCAGAAAATCAAGGCGAGCGTCCGTTCATGGATCGGCCATGTGAGCCATGCGGACAGTTGGCGCTTGCGATCCGCCGTGCTGGGCGGGAAAAAGCGGGTGCGGCATCCCGCGTGAAAAAGTCCGGCTCGTCGCGCGGGCTGCGCGGCGGCTCGTGGAACAACAACGAGAACACGGCCCGCGTATTTTTTGAAACGCAGCGACGGATGTGCAGAGTTCTCCTGGAAAAACTGGTAGGATCTCCGGGCAGCTTCCCGGACTCGTAGGCGAGACGCCCACGCCCTTGAAAAATTTCACGCTTTCTTCATTGGCATTTCACGGGGACGAACTCAAATCCCGCCATGCCCCGCGTCCTATTGGTAGAAGATGAACCGGCGATCGCCGACACCCTCGTGTATGCGCTCGGCACCGAGTGTTTCGAGGTCGTCCATGCGCTAACCGGTGCGGATGCCCTCGCCGCCGCCGAGCGGGAAACGTTCGATTTCGCCATCCTCGACATCGGCTTGCCCGACATGACCGGACTCGATGTCTGCCGCCGCCTGCGCGAAAAATCCGCCATCCCGGTGCTCTTTCTAACCGCCCGCGCCGGCGAGGTGGATCGCATCCTCGGCCTCGAACTCGGCGGCGACGACTATGTGACCAAGCCGTTTTCCCCACGCGAAATCGTCGCGCGGGTGCGGGCGATCCTGCGCCGCTCGCAGACCCAAGCCCCCTTGCCACAGGCCAATCCCTTTCCAGGAAATGGGAAAATCCTGCATCACGACACCTCCGCGATGCGCATCCACTGCCATGGCGAAACCCTCGATCTAACGGCCCACGAATACAAGCTGCTGCTCGTGCTGTTGGAGAAACCCGGCCGCGTCTTCACCCGCGACCAACTGCTAGAACACGCTTGGCAGGACCCCGGTGCCGTCACGGATCGCACCATCGACGCCCACATCAAGTCCATCCGCGCCAAGCTGCGGCTCGTCCGCGAGGGGGCCGAGGAATTGATCGAGACCCGCCGTGGCTTGGGCTATCTGCTTTCTCTGTAGTGCCATGCGTTTCACTCGGGTCACCTTGTTTTTCATCGCGTTCATCATCACGCTCGGGTTCTATCAGCTCGCGCTGCATTTCCTATCCGAGGTCGAGCCGCAGACATTTCAAGCCACCGAGGAGGTCATGGTGGACACCGCGAACCTGCTCGCGGAAATCGTCGCGAAGGACGTCCATGAGCATGATTTCAAGGCGGACAATCTCCGCCAAGCCTTCGCCGGTGCCCACGGGCGGGTGCTCAAGGCGCGGATCTTCGAGCACATGAAGCGCAGTGTGGGCATCCACGCTTACCTAACGGACGCGAAGGGCATCGTGATTTTCGACTCCGACGGTGGCCGCCGCGAGGGCGAAGATTTATCCGCAATGCTCGACGTCGCGCGGACCTTGGCCGGCGTGTACGGCGCACGCAGTAGCCGCGATCATGAGGACGACAACACCACCTCGGTGCTCTACGTCGGCGCTCCGGTGGGAGATCCCCAGAAACCGGACGGCGTGCTCACCATTTACAAACCGCAGGCGGATGTCCTGCCGCTGGTCCGCGAGCGGCGTCGCATCATCTACACTGCCTGCGGCCTGATCGGCGGCGGGATCCTATTTCTCATCGCCGCCGTGTTTTTATGGTTGTTCCATCCCATCGGCAAAATCACCGAATACGCCCGCGCCATTGAGCGTGGGGAACGCCCGCCCAAGCCCAAGATCGGCATCGGCCGCGAGGTCAATACACTCGCCCACGCGCTGGACTCGATGCGCGATGTGCTCGAAGGCCGCCGCTATGCCGAGCGCTACATCCAGACTCTAACGCATGAGATGAAAAGCCCGCTCGCCGCCATCCGCGGCGCGGCAGAGTTGCTCGATGAGGAAATGCCGGTGGATGTTAGGAAGCGTTTCCTCGAGAACATCCTTGCGGAAACCGCCCGCAGCGAGCGGCTGATCAACCGCCTGCTAGAGCTTGCCGCCATTGAGGGCCGGGCGAGTTTGGAGAAACCCGAAGAACTCGATTTCCACGCCATTGTTGCCCGCGCCATCGACCAAGCGCGCCCGCTAGCGGAGGTCGCCGGAGTCGTGCTGGAGGACACCGCCGCCGCCGCCCCGGTCATGCTGCGCGGCGATGCCTTCATCCTCCGCGCGGCGGTGACGAATCTGTTGGAGAACGCCATCGACTTCTCGCCGCAGGGCAGCACCGTGGAAATCGCGGTCCATGCCACCAGCGGCAACGTCGCACTAACCATCCGCGACCACGGCCCCGGCGTGCCCGACTACGCGCGGGAAAAAATCTTCGAGCGCTTCTACTCGCTGCGGCATCACACGTCGAAACGCAAGGGCACCGGACTCGGTCTAACGCTCGTTAGAGAAACCGCCGAACTCCACGGCGGCACCATCACGCTGGAACCGGCGGACGGCGGTGGGACGCTGGCGAGGTTGGTGCTGCCGCTTGCCTGAATGTGTCCCGGCTGTCTCAGCCGGGAGCGTAGGCTTTGAATCCGGCTGAGACAGCCGGAACACAATCCGCCCACCGCAGTCCAAGCGCATCTTCCCGCAAATTTCACACAAGCCGCCTCAGCGGTTCACGCGGCAGGGCTGTCATGGCGGGGTCAACTCCGCCACCCACCATGCAAACGCTCCTTCGCCTCACCTACCTCGCTGTGATCTACAGCCTGCTTCTAACGCTCACCACCGGTGGCCGGGTGATCGCCGCGAAGATCACGGAATCTATCAAAGCGAAGGCGGACTATGCGATGGCCAAGGCGGAGAAAAAAACCGCCGCGCTGCTAGAATAACAGCGGCCTAACGTTTTCCAAATGTCGGTGGCCAATCTGCTGCCCGGTGATGACATCGACGTGGAAATCGACTGGACCGAGACGATTCCCACCGTGGATTCCACCTATGAGTTCGTGTTCCCGACAGTGGTCGGGCCGCGCTACACCGGCGGCTCGGCGGCGGCGATGGCACTGGCGGCGATTCATCGTCTGTCGTGGCGGGAGACGGCGAGCAGTGGGTTGTTTGCCATCGCAGCGGTCCTCGCACCGATTCTAACACTCGGTACGCCACGCCCGCCCGTGCCACCGGATTTCGTGCAAGGACCGGCGGTTTTCACCTTCGACGGACTGCTGCTGCCACTCCATCCGCTGCCCGCGAGCGAGGCAGAGACCGCGTTTGCCCAAAGCTTTCCCTGCACGCTGGCCAGTTATCAGTGGGGCCACGACCAAGTGATCCTGCGACGGGTGAACGAGGTGACGCGGCGCTTGCATCCCTCCCGCGATTGCCTGCGGGCGGCGGGATTTGAAACGACGGAATCGATCACTGTCACCCTCGGCGACGGCACGCAGTGGGCCCGCTTTGCCGCCACCCGCGACGGCATCCGGCGGACCGTCCACGAACGGATCACTAGCGGTCGCGACGGTGCGGCGTGGACGGATGTTAGTGCGTGGTATTGGTCCGCGCTGCGCCACCCACTCCACGGCCCGTGGCAGGCCGAGTCCGTGATCTCGGCATCATGAAAATCAAGGAACGGAGATCTCCGAAGCGCCGGGTCCATGGGTGGACAATGTGAAGCGATTCTCTCAACCCATTGGCACCTCATGGGCACGGCGGAACGGAGTCCGCCGCTCCTTGGTGAATGCCCCAAGGAGTGGCGATCTCCGAATCGCCCTGCCAATGAGGGGCCGATGGAGAAGCGCTTTTGCTCGAGATCATCGACTCACCATGGGCACGGCGATTCGGAGTCCGCCGCTCGTGCGCTGCGAAGCGCCAACACCCTCTGGAGTGGGAGACTCCAGCCAGCTTCGGACGCATCCGGGCTGAGAACTTGCAGTAACTGCGTCGCCGCGCGGCGGGGTGGGAAGCAACGCAGAAGACCTAACAGTCCGTAAGAAGCCCAAAATAAATGAACACGATTCGGCTTCAACCGATTGGCGAGCCTCCGAGTGAATGGCGAAGCCTTGTCGCGACAAGCGACAACTCCCGGCGGGGGAAATGGTGGGGTGGTTGGTGACAGTATGTTAGGCAAGGGAGTTAGTCTGGACGCAGGAATGGGAGCGCAGCGGACATGGAGTCCCCGCGAGCGGTGAGCGATAGCGAATCAAATCTGCCGGGACAGGAAGCCGCGAGGCACCCGGCAGAAGTCAGCTGCGATAGTGGCGCGAAGGGCCACAGGAAAGTGGAAAAGCCGATGCCCAGCAGCCCTCGAAAGAGGGTTGAAAGGAAACAAGTGGTTCAGCCTGATCTATAAAAATCAGCACAGACAGAACCCTTCAACTCGCTCGGGAAAAAGTGTTGTCTAACGCAAGGGGGCTGCGGCGTGGACAGCATCACAGTAGGACGCATTGAAAAATATCTCGGATCCCCTCGACTGGCTCATGGCGCGGAAGCGGTTTAGAAATGGTC
>JAYTEI010000303.1:0-14038 GCA_043735445.1 Akkermansiaceae bacterium
TCCGCTTGCGTTCCACCCCCCAGCGGTAGCCGGAGAGATGGCCGTCGTGGCGGACCACGCGGTGGCAGGGGATGGCGACGGCGATGCTGTTAGCGGCGCAGGCTCCGGCGACGGCGCGGACGGCTTGCGGGCTGCCGATTTTCTCGGCGATCTGCGAGTAGCTCGCTGTCGAGCCAGCGGGAATTTCCCGCAATGCCTGCCACACGCGCTGTTGAAACACAGTTCCTCTAACATCGATAGGCAGCTCCAAGCCGAGCTGCGGTGCTTCCACAAAGCCGACGACGGTGGCGACGAGTTTCTCGAACTCACCGTCGCCACCCACCAGCTCGGCCTTGCGGAAACGGTGCTGCAAATCCGCTAACAGGAACTCTGGGTCGTCGCCGAGGGTGATGCAGCAAACCCCCTTCACCGACGAGGCGACGAGGATCGCACCGAGCGAACATTGACCGATGGCGAAGCGGATGAGCTCGCCCTTGCCGCCACTGCGGAAGGTCTGTGGAGCCATCCCTAACATTTGCGAGGCGGCGGCGTAGAAGCGCCCGTTCGAGTTAAAACCCGCCTGATAGATGGCCTCGGTGACGGTGGTGCTGGTGGCTAGGCCAGCGCGAATTCTTGCGGCGCGGCGGGCGACCGCGTATTCCTTGGGGGTGACACCGGTGAGCTGTTTGAAGATCCGGTGGAAATGAAATGGGCTGATGGCGGACGCGGCGGCCAGCTCGGCAAGCGACGGCATTTCCTCGGCGGACTCGATGCTGCGACAGGCGGCGGTGACGGCGGCGGCGTGTTTTGAGCGGAGCGGGGCGGCGTTCATGAGGGAAACCTAGCGGGAAATTTTTGGGCTGGAACTCCGGTTCTTGCGAAATGTGATCCGGCTGTCTCAGCCGGAAGTTGATCCGGCTGAGACAGCCGGGACACTTTCTCTGGGCAAACGCAGGACGAAACATGCGCCTTCGTTAGAATCGATACACGCCAATCCACCGCCGAGCGACGTGGCGAGGCGGCGGGAAAGCGCGAGGCCCAAGCCCACGCCGGGGCGGCTTTCCGCAGCCTCGCGGGCGGATTTGTGGAAGGCTCGGAAAATCCGGCGGCGCTCGGTTAGAGGAATTCCTGGGCCATGATCGGTGACGATGATTTCCACGCTGCGCTCGGCTACTTTGATTTGAATCGCCACTTCAGGCGGCCCACCGGCGGCGGCGTATTTGGCGGAATTGTCGATGAGGTTGAACATGATGTGCTCGACGGCGGCGCTGTCCACGCGGACGCGGACGGCGCAAGGACTGGCCATTTTCAAAGTCATTCCAGCGGTGGCGAGGCGGGCTTCGAGACGCTCGCGCATCGGCTCTAGCAGCTCGGCGACGGTGGACTCGCGGACCATCGAGCGGGCGCTGCCGCGTTCGATTTTAGAAAATGAGAGAACGTTCTCGACGAGATGGGAAAGCCTGTCGGCCTCACGCGAGAGCACGCGCAGGTAGTCGCCGCGTTTTTCAGGCTTCACTGCGCCGCTTTCTAACATGTCTGAGTAGAGCCGGAAGGTGGTGAGCGGGGTGCGGAGCTCGTGGGTGACGGCGGAGACGAACGACGCGCGCCGCTCGCTGAGGCGCATCACGCCGTGGACCAGCAAGCTGGCTGTTAGGATGGCGAGTATCACTGCGGCCCAGCCGACCAACAGCGGCTTGTTGAGCGGCGGAGTCGCGGGCGGGGCGGCTTCATTTCGCGCCAGCCGATAGGGAAATGAGACGAGCGCGAGCGGGTCTTGGGCTGCCGCCGTGAAGGGCGTTAGATCCGCTCTCGGGAGCAGATCCGTCACCCCGGCGAGTAGGCGCTGCTTGAGGATTTCATGATCCAGCCAGACGCCCTGCACGCCTTTTTCAAGGATGCCGGAAAGCGCAATGGAGTATTGCCGGAGTAGGAATAAATCGCTGCCGATCCAGACGGCGCGCATCGGGCCAAGCTCGGTGATCCGCGGTTCGCCTGGCTGGTTGGCCAAGGGATCTGGCTGGGAAATATCAGAAACAATTTGGTTGGATGCCACGGTTTCTTCGACGGTTTTCGCACGTTTGGCTTTCTCCGCGCCGTTGAAATTTGATTGATAGACTTGGTCCACACGATTGACCCCGCGACTCTGTGACTGGCGCTGGTCAGCATTATTAGATTCCTCTAACGGCGCATCCTTGGGCACCTGGCTCCATGCCGCCTCACTGGCTTCGGCGGCACATTTGAACAGCGACCACCCGTTTCCGGGGATTGGGTTCTTCGCCAGCAAGGCTCGCAAGGCGGTGAGCTTCGGCTTACTCTCAGAAGCCTCGGGCGATGTTAGCTTGCCGCTTTCGCGGAGTTCGAAATGGAGTTTCGCGAGGGAGTCACCGCTCGTTAGAAATGCGGACGCGCCGGGTTTGTAATCGGCGGGAGGATGGCGGTTCTCGGCCGCAACGAGGGCCGCGCCCGCCGCATCCATCCGCCAAAGAGCGAGCCGGGTGCATTCTTCGAGATCGGCGCGGGCCTCAGCTCCGGCGCGTTCTCTTTCCGCCGCGAGCACGCCGCGAGTGAGCCACGTCATGGCACCTAACACCATCACGCCGCAGAGCGCGAGGGTGGCCCAGATCAGGACGCTGCGGGAGGTTTTCATGACGCCCAACGGTAGCCCTTGCCGCGCACCGTCGCGAGCTGGGATTGGTCCTTGTCGCCGAGCTTGGCGCGGAGGTGCATGATGTGCATGTCGATGGTGCGGGTCTCGGTGCGGTCGGGATCGAGACCCCAGAGGTTGCGGAGGATTTCCTCGCGGCTGATGATGCGGCCCTGCGAGTCTAGCAGGTAGCGCAGCAGGTCGCCTTCGCGTTCGGATAGCTCCTCGCGGCGACCATCGTCGAAGGTGAGGGCGCGTTCTTTGAAATCGACGGTGCCGCCGGGGAGCGGGCGGCTGTCGGCGGGGGCGGTGCGTTCGCAAGTCCGCCGCAGCACGGCGTCCACGCGGGCGAGGAGTTCCTTCATGCTGAAGGGTTTCACCACGTAATCATCAGCTCCGGTGGTGAGGCCGCGGACGCGGTCGTTTTCCTCACCACGGGCGGATAGGATGATGACGGCTTGGCCGGGGCGCTTGCGTTTTAGGGCTTCGAGGATTTGAAATCCCGAGGGGCCGGGCATCACCAAGTCTAGCAGGAGCAGCCGATAGCTCGCCTTCAACGCGAGGTCCATGCCGGTGTGGCCGTCGGGCGCTTCCAATGTACGGTAGCCGGCGTGCTCCAGCACATCGACGATCCCGCGGCGGACGGCGGGGTCGTCTTCGATGACGAGGATGGTGATTTCGGACACGTTTTGGAGAATGATGGATGAAGGATCACCGGACTGGCAATACCGAGGTTCCCTCGAAGAGGATACGGGTGATTTTCACGTCGAGCAGCGGCCCGAGTTCATACACGTTCGTGTAGCCGTAGGCATGGAGATTGATGAAGGTTTGAATGTTGAGTGCCACTTTGGCGGTTTTACGGGCGAACCCGGCAGGATCCTTGTCGAAGTTGTTATTGCAGTAAATCAAGATTCGGGTGGTTTTATTGGGGATGACTTTTTGCAGCGCTTCGTCGGTAAAATCGGTGAACGCGAGGTGAAGCGCTCCCTTAACGTGAATCCGCTCGAACTTGTCGGTGCTGCGGGCATCAAACACCACGGTGCCCGGCTCAGCGGCCATTTTGAGGAAATCTTCCTCGCTCACTCGGTTT
Organism: Akkermansiaceae bacterium; assembly: GCA_043735445.1. Classification (GTDB taxonomy): domain Bacteria; phylum Verrucomicrobiota; class Verrucomicrobiia; order Verrucomicrobiales; family Akkermansiaceae; genus Luteolibacter. Next base: position 3,714 of record JAYTEI010000303.1, read on the forward strand.
TTCGCGCGGATCGGTTCAAGCTCTTGGGTGAGCTTTGCGAAACCGGCATACTCAATCGCCGGGTTCTTGATCTGTTCGGCGGCCAGTTGAAGGGCGGATAGAAATCCGAGGATGAGCAGGTGTTTGGTTTTCATAACGGCTCGTTTTTACCCCCAACCCGGCGCGGCGTCCGTAAAGGCACTGTAAATTCGGCGGTCGGTTCCGCCTCGCACGCAACCGTTGCCGGGCGGGGATTTCTCGTTTATATCCGGGGGAGAAATGAATTCACCCGCTCTGCGCTACTGCCCTGATTTGCTACATTATTCCCGGCGAATAACCCGCGAGGTGATGGTGGGAAATGTCGGCGTGGGTGGCCATCATCCGATCCGCGTGCAGTCGATGATTACTGCCGACACCCGCGATACGGCGGCTTGCGTCGCGGAGGTGCTCGGGCTGGCGGAGGCCGGTTGTGAGATCGTGCGGATCACCGCGCAGACCCGGATTTATGCGGCAAATCTCGAAAATATCGCCCGTGAGGTGCGTGCTGCGGGTTGCCAAGTGCCGCTGGTGGCAGACATCCATTTCAAGCCCGACGCCGCGCTCGAAGCCGCGAAGTGGGTGGAAAAAGTCCGGGTCAATCCGGGCAACTACGTGGATAAGAAGAAGTTTGAAATTCGCGAATACAGCGACTCGCAATACGCGGAAGAACTTGAGCGCATCCGCGAGGAATTCACGCCGCTGGTGGTGCTATGCAAAGACCTCGGGCGGGCCATGCGGATCGGCACAAACCACGGCTCTCTATCAGACCGGATCATGAACCGCTACGGTGACACGCCACTCGGGATGTGTGAGAGCGCCTTGGAATTTGCCCGCCTCGCGCGGGAGAATGACTATCACAATTTTGTGTTCTCGATGAAGGCATCTAACCCGAAGGTGATGATCGAAGCTTACCGCTTGTTAGTCGCCCGGCTCGCTGCGGAAGGACCGGACTGGAACTACCCGATCCACCTCGGCGTGACCGAAGCCGGCGACGGCGAGGACGGCCGGATCAAGAGCGCCATCGGCATCGGCTCGTTGTTAGCCGACGGCATCGGCGACACCATCCGGGTCTCGCTAACGGAAGATGCGATCTATGAAATCCCGGTGGCGCAGGCGCTAGCGGAGCCGTTTAACGCGCGTGGCTGCGGCGTCACGCCGCAGGCCGTGCTGGCGGCGTCTCGCCGCCAGTCTATTTCCACAGACGCTGCCGCGATCCACATTGACTGGGAAAAAGTCGTAAAAAGCGACGCCAGTTTCCTTCCCCACTGGACGCTTGAAGGAGGAACCTACGCCGTCACATTCCGCCTCGCGGATTCACTACCCGCCGCAGTGTTGATTCACTATCGCGAGAAGCAAGAACGGCTGCTCCACGAATTGGAGACGCTCATCCACTCTAGCGGATCGCGCACCGTGCTTGATAAAATGATGGCAGTGCGTAGGCAACTTGCCGATCTGCACGCCACTGAAATTGACCCCGAACTGGATCGCGGCCACGGCTCCTGCCTTTTCAATGACGATCGTTTTGCAAGCCTCGTCGCTAACGCATTAAAGCACTTCGATGGAAGTCGATACGAACTTCTCGCTTGGTGCGTGATGCCCAACCATGTCCATGCAGTTCTCAAGCCTTCAGAAGGCCAGTTGCTTGAAAAAATTATGCATTCGTGGAAAAGCTTCACGGCGCATGAGATCAATCGACTGCTGGGTGAAAGCGGGACCATCTGGCAGAAGGAAAGTTATGATCACCTTGTTTGGGACGGTGAGGACTTGCGCTATCAGGTGAACTACGTTTTGAACAATCCATTGAAAGCGCGGTTGGAGAGTTGGCAGTGGGTTGGGAGTGTTTATGAGACCAGCCTCGCTGCGAGACGCAGCGAGCACGGCCTGCGGCGTGACGCCGCAGCCACTTTAAACACCCCATCCTACGATCCATTCAGCTACGAGCGGCGGGCCAGCTCGACTCTCACGATCATGGGCCACGATCTCGGCGGGGAAAAAACGGTCCGCGTATTTACGACTCAAGAACGCTGGAACCTGATCGCTCACAAAATCGCAGGTATGGGTGATTTTAAGCCGGAGATCATCTTGGAAAAATCTGGAGTTATAGCAATCGATCCGCGCGATGAGGCTGCTATTTCTGCGATCAATTCTGCAATAGAACCACAGCTCGTCACCGTCGCAGATGGCCTTGATCTCGAAGTCATTCATGCCTTCCGTCAGCTCGCGTTGCGGGTGGATCCACGGCATCCGGTGTTGCTAAAGGACACGCTGCATCCTCCCGGCGGCGATACGGATTTTATCCAAGCACTGCTTCCCGCCGCGCAAAATATCGGCTCACTGCTATGTGATGGTATAGGTGATGCGATCCTCGTTAGAGGCGAGACAGCGCCGGGCCAATCGCTGCGGCTTGCCTATAACATCTTGCAAGCGGCAGGCACCCGGATCTTTAAAACCGACTATGTCGCCTGCCCGAGTTGTGGCCGCACGCTTTTCAACTTACAACATACCACCCAGAAAATCCGCGCGGCCACCGGCCATCTCAAGGGCGTGCGGATCGCGGTGATGGGCTGCATTGTCAATGGTCCCGGCGAAATGGCGGACGCGGACTTCGGCTACGTCGGCGGTGCGCCTAACAAGATCAACCTTTACGTCGGCAAGACCGCCGTGAAGTTCAACATCCCGGAAGCGGAAGCGGTTAGCCGCCTCACTGACCTGATCCGGGAACATGGGAAATGGGTGGACGCGCCGGAGCCGGCGACCGCCGAAGTTTAATCATTATGGCGGATAACGATAACGATAACGATACTGATACCCTGAGCCGCACTAAGGTGGCAACTGCGCCCGACGTGCCATGGAATGTGATTGTCCACGACGATCCCGTGAACCTCATGCAGTATGTCACTTTCGTGCTGATGAAGATATTTAGTTATGATACCGCGAAAGCCACGATCCTGATGATGCAAGTCCACAAGTTAGGTAGCTCAATTGTATGGTCTGGCGAGCGCGAGAAAGCGGAGTTCTATGTCCAGCAACTCCAGGCGTATCAATTGAAAACCTCATTGGAGAAAGCTGAATGAAAGCCATGCCCACACTCGAAGGCGGACTGCGCATCGACACCGAAGATGCCAGTGATTGGGAGTTGCTGCGTTCTATACTCACTGATGCAAATGGCTGTGGTGTCGATCTCGCTAGCCGCCTCGGCGGTATCATCAGTGAGGAAGCTGGTGCGGAAGATTGGCATGAATACATCGTCCCGGATCTACGGGAAAGTTTTCAGGACGAACTCGCACATGTCGGTGCCGCGATAGAGTCCGCCATCTTTCATGCCGCCAACGGCCCCGGCCCGATTTGGATCACCCGCGATGATGTATTTCCATGGTATAGCTCGCTCAACCAAGCACGCCTCGCGATTGAAGAGCACTTCCATTTCGGTCCGCGCGAGACGATTGAACTGAAAGGACTAAGCCCCGAGCGCCGTGCCGCGTTTATCCGCTCTAAGTTCTATTGTGCGATCCAAGGATTGCTATTGGAGTATGTGATGAAGTGAAGGACCGCGAATCCAGAGCCTGCGATAGCAGGCCTTAGAACGAGGCGAAGCCCTGAATGGCTGGCCCTTAGGCAAATTTATTTCGCCTGAACTTCCGCAATCCCCGGTGGCGTGCCATATCCCATAAACACCGCTTTACTCCTTTCCCGCGGCAGTTGAAAATCATAAACTCCATATCCGTTAGCCTTAACTCCGCGGTATGACCTCCCGTCAGTCGCATTGATCATCACCGCGCGTCCGTCGCTCTTCTCATGGCCGAGATAGAGCGCGACGTGGGTGATATTCACTTGCCGGCCATCGCTTGGAGCATAAGTGCCGCCCCAGAATAACAGGTCGCCGGGTTGGAGTTTTTTCAGGGCGAGATGATCCAGCGCCACCGCCTCCGCAGGAACTTCTATCAGCCGGGCGTTTTCTTTAAGCCAGAGATATTGTTCCGCCGAAGTCCGTGGTGGTTCGAGGCCTGCTTTATGCATCACGAAATACATCGCGCCGGAGCAATCAAAGCCACCGTCCTTGGGATCGGAGCCACCAAACAGATACGGCAACCACGGTGAGTGCTTGGCCACGGCGATTGCGCCTTCGATGAGTTTTCTCCGATCCGCAGGCAGTGTTTCAAACTCCTTGAGTTGGGCCACCGCGATGAGCGCCGGGCGACCATGTGGCACCTTTACTTCCGGCACTTGGCCAAAAGATGTGATGGTGGTTAGGAAAACGGCAAGCAAGACGCGAAGCATCCCACAATTTATGCGGCGAGACGTAGCGTTGCAATGAACGATGTCCACATGCCATCCTGCCCCCGCAGTGACGGAACCCCTCACAATCTGGCTGATAGGCGATGGCAAGCCGGGCCACGAAAACCAATCTCTCGGCCTCGCAGATGCGATTGCTCGACGGATGCCCTGCGCTGTCCACCGGATATCCATCGCCGGAAAAAGTGGGCTGATCACCCGTGTTAGAGCTGCCAGCCAAGCCTGCGCCGGTTTTCCCAAGCCAGATCTAATCATCGCCGCCGGCCACGCGACTCACCCGGCACTACTTTGGTTAGCCCGCAAGCACCGGGCCAAAAGCATTGTCCTGATGCGGCCGAGTTTACCGCTGGCGTGGTTCGATCTCTGCATCGTGCCGAGCCATGATTTTAAGAAAGCTAACAACCGCGCAAACGTCATCACCACCTGCGGCGCACTCAACCGGGTGGCTCCGCCGAATGCTGCCCTGCGAGACGGAAGTATGATCCTCATCGGCGGCCCGTCGGTCACCCATGGCTGGGATGGAGAAACTCTGCTGAACTCTCTAGCCGCGATTACTTCTAACGGCGATTGGCAACTCACCGACTCGCGCCGGACGCCCGCAGGATTTCTCCATGAAATTGCCACTCGTATGCCGCAGGTTGAGGTTGAGATTTTCCCGCATCAGGAAACCACGCCGGGCTGGCTTCCTGCGCGGCTCGCCCAAGCTGCGGAAGTTTGGGTGACGGAGGATTCCGTTTCGATGATTTATGAGGCGCTATCGTCGGGTGCAAGCGTCGGCCTGCTGCCGATGCCGCGATTGCTAACCGACTCGCGAGTCCTGCGCGGGCTGGAGCAACTTGTCGCTGACGGGTTTCTCACGCCCTTTTCGGCTTGGGAAAAAAGTGATCCGCTCGAAATTCCGCCAACCATCCTGCGCGAATCCGACCGCTGTGCGGAAGAGGTGCTCCGGCGGATTTATCCTCCAGCAGGACGCTGATAGATGCGAATGCAGTGAAACAAGATGGAGTTTTGGAACTGATGTGACGAAACCCACATCAGTCATCCTAAAGTTCTAGTCCCATTGGCGTCGATTTGCGGTTGAAGATCCAGAATGAGGTCGCCCTGTGCCACCGCACCATTTTAGGCTGTTCGATCCAAAACCGTCATTTCAGACTCGTCGCTTCTCCACCGCACCATGCCCATCGCCGATTCCCAAGCCGAATGCCAGACCGTCCTTTGCCTGAAATGGGGCAACCGCTACGGCTCCGAGTACGTCAACAGGCTCTATTCCATGGCCACTCGCAACACCTCGCGGCCGCTGCGGATCGTTTGCTTCACCGACGATCCGACTGGCATCCGCAGCGAAGTCGAGGTCCGGATGATGCCTGAGTTTGACCTGCCCGAGCGGATGCGCGCCCACCCGTTCCGGCGCATGTTCATTTTCCAAAAGGAAGTCGAAGGGCTATCGGGAAACGTCCTGCATCTCGACCTCGATCTGCTAGTCACCGGCTCGATCGACGCGTTTTTCGACTACAAGCCGGAGCTGGAATTCGTCGTCTGTGAAAACTGGACCCAGCCCGGCCAAGGCATCGGCAACATGTCGGTCTTCCGTTATAAGGTCGGCGCTCTAACCAAGATCTGGGATCGCTTCCGCCCGGACCCGATGGCGATGATGGATCTCTATCGGAACAGCCAGACCTTCGTCTGCCGCACGCTCGGCAACGTGGAATTTTTCCCGCCGGCGTGGTGCTTGAGCTTCAAGCATTCGCTGATCCCGCCGTGGCCGCTGAATTTCTTCAAGACGCCGAGCTTGCCGCCCGCTGCCAAGATCGTCGCCTTCACCGGCAAGCCCGACATCGACGAAGCCACCCGCGGCGAGTGGCCGGTCAATGGTGTTTGGAAAAAACTCTACAAGCACATCCGCCCCACGCCGTGGATCGCGGAGCATTGGCGTTAGACTACCTGCGAAGACCGCTGCCAGTCCACATACTTCGTGATCCCTTCGCGGATCGCGGTCTGCGGGTGGTAGCCTAACAATCGCTCGGCCTTGGTGACATCCGCATAGGTGCGCGGCACGTCGCCGGGTTGATCGGGAAGTTGCCGGATCTCTGCTGAGTGGCCCACGGCCTTTTCCACCATTCCGATCAGCTCGTTGAGCGTGGTCGTCGCCGCGCCGCCGAGGTTGAAAATTTCAAACGACGATTTCTCGGTGTAGTCCGCCGCAGCGAGGATTCCGCGCACGATGTCGTCCACATAAGTGTAGTCGCGAGCCGTGCTGCCATCGCCATAACGGTCGATTGTGCGACCGGCTAACAGCGCGGAGGTGAACTTGGAAATCGCCAAATCCGGCCGCTGGCGTGGGCCATAGACGGTAAAAAACCGCAGACACATGCAACGCAGTCCGAACAGGTGCGCGTAGTTAGAACACATCTGCTCGCCCGCCAGCTTGGTCGCCGCGTAGGGAGAAATCGTGCGGGCGATGAGATCTGTTTCGGAAAAGGGCACCTTGGTGTTCACTCCATAAACCGACGACGACGAGGCGAAGACAAAGAACTTCACCCCGTGATGGCGGCACGCTTCTAGCAGGTTGAGCGTGCCATCCATGTTGGTGTTGAAGTAAAGCCGAGGATTGGCAATCGAAGGTCTAACACCCGCACGCGCAGCAAGATGGAAAACCCCGTCGAAGCGATGGCGCGTGAAAGTGTCCACCACCACCGTGTCATCGCTGATGTCGCCGCGGACGATCTCGACCTCTCCCCGCAAGCTGGCGAGGTTGTTTTCCTTCACCGCCGGATCGTAGTAGTCGTTGAAATCATCGAGGATCACGAGGTCGTGACCGGCACTGACCAACGCCTCGCTGAGGTGAGAGCCGATGAATCCCGCGCCACCGGTGACCAAGAATTTTTTTGGAGAAATGTTGATGCTCAAGAGTTTGAACCCGAACAGAATGCCCCTCGCTTGGCAACCCGATTTTTGGTCAGGCACCGCGCAATCCGGGCGCAGGGAGTGTTCATTTCAGATTTGAACCACAGATGAACAGGATGCACGCAGATGGAAGAAGGGATTGTAGATGAGTTTTTAATTTCATCCGCACTCCGGCCCTAATTCAGTCTCTTCATCCCTCTTATCTGCGTGCATCCCGTTCATCTGTGGTTGAAAAAATCCAAATTCAGATGCCCTGAATCGGGGCGGTTGACTGCTTGATCAATCCAGTTGGTTGCCGCAGGGTGCGTCCATCTGCATGAAGAAAACAGGGATCCTCGAGTTTCGATACGGTCATTCGGAAAATTTCGCCAAGCGCCTGCGCCGCAAGGGCAGCTACACAATCAACCTCGGCGATTGGATCCAGAGCCTCGCTGTGCAGCGGCTGGTGGAAAGCCTCGGACCCGCCGGTGGCGAAATCGTCAAGATCGACCGCGACTCGTTGCCTGCCTATCAGGGGCCGCCGGTTCGACTGATCATGAACGCCTGTTTCCTCGAACATTGCTTCCCCATCCCGCCGCAAGTTGAGCCAGTATTCATCGGCTTTCAAACGTCTAGCAGCGGGTTGATTTGCGAGTATCTCAGTTATTTCAAAGCCTACCAACCCATCGGTTGCCGCGATACGGCCACCCGCAATTTGTTCCGCGAGCAAGGCGTGGACGCCTACATCACCGGTTGTCTAACGATGTCCCTACCGCTGCGCGATGAGCGACCGGCGGTGCCGAAATCATTCTTCATCGGCGGCGAAGGTCCGGGGAAAATGCCCAAGAGTTTGAAACGGCAAACGCCATCGCACGTCGCGCGGAGCTCGGTCTATCAGCACCAGCGCGAGCCGGTGACTTCGTTGCCGCTCGATGACAAGGACGCCCTGAGGGCGACCGAACTCGCCGCCGGACTGTTAGCGACCTACCGCCAAGAAGCCACATTGGTGGTGACGCCGCTGCTTCATGCGGCGGGCCCCAGCTTGGCGATGGGCATCCCGGTGATCCTCGCCCGCAAGGACGAGCGCGACCGATTCACCGCCATCAACCGCCTGCTGCCGGTTCACACGCCGGGGGACTTCGATGCGATCAACTGGAATCCTGCGTGCCCTAACATCGAAGCACTCAAGCAATGCCTAACATCGCTGGTCGCTCGTGCACTGACAGGAGAACGTGGGCCGAATGCCGAAGAGCGGCGAGTTCTAGCGGATTTTTATGACAAGCAACCCTGCCTCACCCCAGAACTCATCGCCTCGCGGGCGCGGCGGGAAACGCAATCGTCTTGGCGGAAATTGCCATTGTTGCGGAAATGGTTCGGCGCTTGAAATCCAGTTCCCGCATGGCCTGACATGCGGTTAGGATTTTCCCGATGAGACCTCAACTACTCCGCATCGCGATCATCGGCTGCGGCACTGCGGGGCCAGCAGCGGCGGTGTTGTTGCGCCGGCTCGGCCATGAGGTGGTGCTGTGCGAGCGGGCGGACGAATGCAAGGCGGTGGGTGCGGGTTTCCTGCTGCAACCGTCTGGCATGGGAGTCTTGGAGGAGTTAGGAATCCTCAAAGCCGTCCTCGCCCACGCAGCCAGGGTGGACTTTCTCCATGTCCTAGATGCCGACGGAAGGACTTTGCTAGATTTGAAATACCGCGAGCTGGGGCAGGGGAGTTTTGGCGCGGGACTGCATCGCCCGGTGTTGCTGCATCACTTGATAGAGGCGATGCGAGCCTCCCAAGTCGAGGTTCGCTGGGGGTGGGAAGTGGCCGACGCTAGCAGATCCGAAAACCGCTGGACCCTCACCTCCACCACCGGCGACGAGTGCGGCGGATTCGATCTACTCGTCGTCGCGGACGGCGCACGCTCGAAGCTCCGCGAATTGGTGGCCACCGGTGGCGTGAACCGTGGCTACCCTTGGGGTGCGCATTGGTTCATCGGTGAAAACAACGGGATTTTCCCTGAAAATAAGCTCTATCAGGTGGTCGGCGGCACGCGCAAGCTCGCAGGGTTTCTCGCCACCGGCCGTGATCTTGGCGGCGGCGCACCTTTGGTTAGCTTGTTCTGGAGCATCAAAATCGCGGATGACGCGGCGTGGCGGACGCGACCGCTCGCCGAGTGGAAGCAGCAAATCCTCGCGCTTTGTCCGCAGTCGGTCGGCCTGCTAGACCAGATCACCCATTGGGATCAAGTGCTCACCGCCCGCTATGGGGATGTGCGGCTGCGGCGTTGGTATGGCGATGGCATCGTGGTCCTCGGCGATGCTGCCCACGCGATGAGTCCGCAGCTCGGCCAAGGGGTGAATCTCGCGCTGGCGGACGCGTCTTGTCTGGCTGACTGCCTCGCACGCCGCTCGCTGCCGGGCGCGCTGGCCCTCTATCAGCGGCGGCGCTGGCTAGCGCTCCGCTACTATCAGCTTGCCACCCGCTGGCTGACGCCGTGGTTCCAGTCGGACCACGAATGGCTCACGCCGGTGCGGCGCGTGTTCTTCGGGATTTCCCGGAGGATTCCGTGGGCGAGGTTTCTCATGACCCATTCGATGGCCGGTCTCGTCGGCTCGCAGCGCCAACCTCGGGACGATTGACGAGTTCACCCGCCGCGCCATCGGTGAAATTTTTTGCGGGCGAGGGCAAGGTTTTCCTTGTCAGGTCCGGCGGGGTTCCCCATACATCCGCCCCGCGACAAGCGGAATGGGTAGATGCCCGAGTGGCTAAAGGGGGCAGACTGTAAATCTGCTAGCGTAAGCTTACGTTGGTTCGAATCCATCTCTACCCACCATTTCATTTAAAACAATCTGGGGAGCCGCAAGGCTCCCTTTTTGTTAGTCGGAGTTTTCACTTTGGAGCTATGTTGACCCATCTTTAGCACATAGATCCATAAAGCTCTTAAGTTAAATATATTGCAACTTATCACGGATCCTTCTGGCACTACATTTCGCGAATTCTGTTAAATTGAGAGTCTTTGGAGGCCTCCGGGGGCGGGGGAGATTCCTAGCTTGGTGTAAATGTGGGAAAGTTCTTCTTCGGGATGGGTGGCTTGCCGGATGTGCAGGGTTTTGCCGTCCCGCTGCTTGAAGGTGGCCGT
>JAYTEI010000304.1:0-6469 GCA_043735445.1 Akkermansiaceae bacterium
CCAGCCGCGCTTGTCGAACCCTGTATCTTGGCCTCTACAGATGAAGACGATTTCGTGTTAGATCCCTTCTTCGGTTGCGGCACGGTCGGCTTGGTTGCCCGCAAGCAACAACGTCGGTATCTCGGGATAGAGCTAAATCCAGAATACGTTTCGACATCGCTTGCCCTACTAGATCCGATCAGCTTCGGATCTGCAAAACCCAGAAAAATACTGACACCCACGGACTATGAAAATGGTTTTACCCTCCACGACGCTCCAGATCTCAGTGGCCAAGGCCTTGGAACAGGTCCGCAGCCTTCATCTCCGCAAGCGGAAAGCTGGCAAATCAGGCGGTGTTCGAAGTGATTCACCGGAGCGCAAGCAAAGCTGTCATCAAACGAACAGAAACAAAATTGGAGTTAGAGAACGCTTCGGGAAGGAAGGTGATCATCGCATTTTCCGCAGATCCAGATATCAGCATTACCGAGAAAACTTCATCTACCTCGACTCGCAAAATCATTGCGATTGTAATCAAAGGTGGGACGGATCAATCGAATATTTGGAATCGCTTGGGAGAAGCTGAAAAGAGCCCTCAAAGTGCAAAACAACTCGGGTTTGTCGAATTTTGGACCATTTACAATGTAGGAACGTTGGACGAAAAGAAGGCGCGCGAGAAGTCGCCAACCACTCATCGATTTTATTCACTTCCAGAACTATCGCGGGGTCTTGGCAAAGAGTATGAAGACTTCCAAAATCGCATAGCTTCATTGGTAGGAATTCGTGTTTAGGATGCCCATTGATGATGCAGCAACCAACGCACACAGAGTTAGAAACTTCTGAAACCAATTCTCTTCCGGTATCGCAGCCTCACCAAAACCTCATCATGTCAACACTGCACTGCACAGCCGTCATCGCTGCGTTCTGCCTCGGTAGCAGTCCCGCTACCTTCGCGCAGACGCTTGAATCATTTCCCGTTAGCATCACCGTCGATGCCGCGCACCCGCTTGGCCCGCTCAAGCCGATCTGGCGGTTCTTCGGCGCGGATGAGCCAAACTACGCCTACATGAAGGACGGCCAAAAGCTGCTATCCGAACTTGGCGGGCTGAAACCCAAGGAAGTTTTCTTCCGCACCCACAGCTTGTTAGTCACTGGCGAGGGCACCCACGCGCTCAAGTGGGGATCGACGAATGCCTACACCGAGGACCCACAGGGAAATCCTGTTTACGATTGGAAGATCGTGGACCGTATTTTCGACAGTTATCTGGAGCGCGGCGTCCGGCCCTACGTCCAGATCGGCTTCATGCCGCAGGCGCTCTCGGTGAAGCCCGAGCCTTACCGCCACCATTGGACGCCGACGGCGAAATACGACGAGATCTACACCGGCTGGGCCTATCCGCCTAAAGATTGGGCGAAGTGGGAGGAACTCGTCTATCAGTGGGCGAAACACTCGCTGGAAAAATACGGTAAGGACGAGGTGCTCAAGTGGTATTGGGAAACTTGGAACGAGCCTAACATCGGCTACTGGCGCGGCTCGCGGGATGAGTTTTTCAAACTCCACGACCACGCGATCAAGGCCGTCCGCCGCGCGATTCCCGGAGCGAAAGTCGGCGGACCCGATCTGGCAGGCGGCGCGGGCGGGGATTTCCTCAAGAGCTTCCTCGACCACTGCGTGAAGGGGCAAAACACCGCCACCGGCGAGACTGGCACGCCTACGGACTTCATTTCATTCCATGCGAAGGGCCAGCCAAAGGATGTCGGTGGTCGCGTGCAGATGGGTATTTCCAGCCAGCTTCGTGACATCGACGGCGCGTTCGCGGTGATCGCCCGCTATCCCGAATTCGCGAACACACCCATCGTCATCGGCGAGTCCGATCCCGAAGGTTGCGCGGCCTGCCAAGGGCCGAATCTCGCCTACCGGAACGGCACGATGTATTCCAGTTACACCGCCGCCACGTTTCCGCGCAAACTCGATCTAGCAGCGCAACACGGTGTGAATCTCGAAGGTGCGCTGACCTGGGCGTTCGAGTTCGAGGATCAGCCGTATTTCGCCGGCTTCCGTTCGCTTGCCACCAACGGCGTGGACAAACCGGTGATGAATGTCTTCCGGATGTTCTCGAAAATGGACGGCGACCGCCTGCCCGTCACCAGCGATTCCGCCATCCCACTGCCGGAAATCCTGCGCAGCGGCGTCCGCAAGCAAGCCGACGTTTCCGCCTTCGCCAGCCTCGCTAACAAGAAACTCAGCGTGCTCGTCTGGCACTATCACGACGACGACCTCCCCGGCCCCGATGCCGCCATTTCCCTAAAAATCCCCGGCCTGCCCATCGCCAACGGCCAGGCGAAAGTCACCCACTACCGCGTCGATGAAACTCATGGCAACTCATTCACGCTCTGGAAAGCCCTCGGCTCACCGCAGAAGCCAACGCCGGACCAATACGCCGACCTCGAAGCCGCCGGCAAACTTGCGACCCTCGGCCCGGCGACGGAAACGCAGATCAAGGACCACGCAGCGTCGCTGGATTTCTCACTGCCGCGTCAGGGCGTCTCGCTGCTGACTTTCGAGTTCGAATAACTGGGGCTTCACGCAAAATTCATCATCGTCATCTTGCGTTCCATCAGAGCAGCGGCTTTTCTGTTGGAATGCAATCCGACCGCAATGGTTTCCGGCTAACAGATTTATTGCCAAAACCCTGCCCGGCGGATTGTCCGTCCGCCCGGTTGGCGGCGATGCAGCCCCCGGAGAACCGGCTCCTCAAGGCGTCGTCCGCCAGCCTGATCGCCTTGCTCGTGCCGGCATTTGGAATGGCGGTGGCGCTTGGGATAGCGCATTCGCACCCCGGCTTCGAGTGGCTCTTCAAGGGGCATTGGCCGTGGCAGTTGTGGGTTCTGACACTTTCCGGGACCGCCGCGACCTTGGCCGGAATCGGCGACTGGCTGTATCACCGGCTGATGGCCAAATGCGCGATCAGCCACAAGGAACGGCAGTGCGAGTTGCTAGCGCTGGCAGGTGGCGGGATTCCGGTTTTCCTGATGATGCTGATGGCATCCGTTAGCAGGCAACCGCTGGAATGGCTGCTTCCCGTCATCGTGGGGGTTATTTTCACCAGTGTGCTGATCTGTTACGACGAATTCATTTTCCACCGGAAACGTTGCCAGAAATTAGAGACGCGGCTGCACCGGATTCTGGTTTTAGGCAACGGCGTCGCGTGGCTGGCATGGGCGCACTGGTGCTTCGTGGAACGCGCCCAAACGCTGGCATGAAACGCAGCATTTCATGGTGGACCGAGTCCGGGCACTTGCTGGTCCGGCACCCCGAACTTCTAACCGCAGCGCGTGGAATCTGCGGATTCGGCGGTGGCGCGCGCTGGATGCATCGGGCGATGGCGATCACTGGATGGCGGATGCCGCCCTTTCGCGGCAACGCTGGCTACTTCCAGATGGGCTGGGTGAAATATGGCGTCTGCGGAATTCTAGCATTGTTAGCGGCGGTCGTGCTCTGCACGGGTGGGCTGATGTGGTTTGCGCCCTTGGTGGCGGTGGCGGTTTTTTACGCGACTGAAGCACAAATGGTGTTCCTGTTTCCCGAAGCGCTGCTAGGGCGAAGATCGCCATGGGCATCCGCCCGTGCGCTGACATTTTCGGCAGGCGGAACCTGGAAGGTGATGGCAGGTGTCTTGCCGATCGCCACTGGAATGCTAACCGGTTGGCGGCATGGTCGCAGCCGGGAAGCGTGGCTCCAGGGATGTCTTGCCGTCGTGTTGTGGCACCGGGAAGTGGCCCTCTCCCGCCCCGCGTGGGTGGAGAACCCCGCCAGTCTGCCACCGCTTGAAATCGGTCCGGTCGCTCCCTTGTTAGTGCGGCGGGAGACGCTGAAGTCGGGCGTCCCGGGAACCTTCCGCGTGTTGTGGATCTCCGATCTGCATTGGCGCGGTGCGGGGGATCGCGCCACATTGTTAGCCATCCGTGGCATCGTCCAGAAAGAGAAGCCCGACATCTGCATCCTCGGTGGTGATTTCGTCGAGCGTCCGCACGCCCTGCCGCTGTTGAAGTTGCTGGTTAGATCCATCGTGCGGACATCGCCGTGTGTGGCGCTGCCGGGCAACCACGATCTGGGTCGCTTCTCCGATGCGGTGCCGAATGCGATTCGAAAAGCCGGTGGCCACTGGCTGCCGGATACGGGCCGGTTCGATTTTGCCAATGCGGATGGCGGGCGCTTGGAAATCGTAACGCGCGACGCTCCGCGACCATCGCCATCTATCAGCCGGATAGTGGCCGTGCATGATCCCGCGGAGCTCGACGACAGTCCACCGGGCGAAGGAACCATTGTGTTAGCCGGACACTTGCATGGCGGGCAATGGGTGATTTCAGCCAAAGGCGGCAGGCTGCTCCCCGCCGCGTGGTTCTATCAGCACGCTTGGCTCCGCCGGAATCATGCGGGTGCGGAATGGATCGTCAGCCGCGGCGCGGGCGATACCCTGCCCATGCGTTGGAACTGTCCGCGCGAGGTGATCCTCTGTGAAATCTCATGAAACAATTCGAAATACTCGCGGTGTGGGGCTTGTTCTTTGGGAGCAGCGTGTTCGGGCATGTGGCACTCAAACGCGCGGCCGGCGTCTCGGCCGATTTCGAATACGCGAAAGTTCTCGGCATGTGGAAGGATCCGTGGGCCGTCGCGGCGGTGATTTCATGGACCCTGTCATGCCTGTTATGGGCGCTCCTGCTGACACGGTTTGGAGTCTCAGAGGCAGCGGGCCATTCTTCGTTGCGCTACGTTCTGATCCTGATGCTCGCGGTGTTCTGGCTGGGCGAACCTCTAACGGCGCACCAAATCGCGGGCGCGGTGCTCATTACCGGAGGCATCTGGCTCACCGCAAAGCCATGAACGGCTGGCTCAGAGCGTGGAAACTGTGTCAGGTATCGCCGCTGGCGCTCGATGGCGTAGCCGGCTGGAAAAAGCACCGCCTTCGGCGGGCGGCATTCCTGATTCCAGCGGGAAATGTTTTTCTGACTGCGATCGATTCCGGTTGTCGGATGCTGGGAGCCGGATGGGCCACCACCGAAGTCACCGTTTTCCGGCTGGCTCATGAAGACGTTGCCGAAGCACGATGCATCGACGAAAGCACAATTTGGCTGCCCCATCTTCCGGGAGCGGAACTGCGGGAGCTGCCGGACGAGCGCGCGATTTTGTCGGCCTTCGCGGAGTTGGGAAGATTTCACCGCCTCGGTGCAATCCACGGCGACCCCCACGCGGGAAATTTTCTGAATGACGGGGAAACTGGCCGCAGCCGGATCATTGATTTCGAAACCACCCTCCCCAGCGGAATGGCAGCAGCCCAAGGTCGGGCGCGGGATTTCGCCATTCTTGCCCTCGATTTGTGGAAACTCGGACACGGCTCGCCCGCCGACTGCGGCTCTTGGCGCGAGGCCTACGGGGAAAATGAGGAGTTTTGTCCGGTTGAGCGGTTATTCCGCAAACCAGGATTCCGGTTGAGGAAATACTGGCAATGGCTCGGCTACTCACCCCCTGAATTCCCGATGCGCCCGCAATAAGAGGGATTGCGGACACGGGGGATTACAGGTATTTTCCAAATCATGAAACCCGAGACTGCCCCGGCGATTGATCCGAAGCTGCTGGATGATCCGCTCTTTCAGGAGTTGGTTGCCGAAGGATTGCGAATCCAGCACCGCTTCGCCGCTGAGCCGATTTACGCGAAAACAGGGAAAGGCTACCTGAAAAGCGAGGGCGTGGAGGAGTTGCAGCGGATCAAGGCTGAAACCAAACGTTCTTCTAAATAACCCATGGAACGTGTTCAACCATGGCTTGCTCCGTTCACATGGGCAATGGTGACGGCCCAGAACGCAACGCTCTGCGCGGCGAAGAATGCACTTCACAAGCCGACTTCGGATGGGCACGACATGACCATGGAGCTTTGGGAAAGTCGTCACCTTCTGCCGATGAGCTTGGACGATGCGGTTGATCTTTGTCGCCGCTGCCATCGTCTAGCCCCTTTCTGCCTCTACAACGGGAATACTTTCGCATCGATCATCGCGCTGGTGATCCGAAAACTTGATCTGCCTCCCAGCCAAGCTCAAATCGTCCGCAGCCTCGCCGGCCACATCGTGGCCGGGGTGGGCAGTGACGAGGAAGCGCGGGCGTTCCAAGAGTTTTGCGAGTCCCTTGACCACGGCAACGCGTAGCCTTGCACCCCAGCTATTCCGCTTGCCCGCCAGCGGTGGGTTGGATACGGGGTTGCCGCCGACCGGCACCTGGCCGGTCTCATTCCAACCCCGCGAAAGACTTTATTTATGGCTATCACCCGCGCTCTGCTTTCCGTCTCCGATAAAACCGGCCTCGCCGAATTCGCCAAGGAACTCCACGACATGGGCGTGGAGCTGCTCTCCACCGGCGGAACGTCGGCAGCCCTCCGCGAGGCGGGCTTGCCGGTCATCGATGTGTCGGAGTTCACCGGCGCACCGGAACTTTTCGACG